>DATLCW010000166.1:0-21021 GCA_035526195.1 Bryobacteraceae bacterium | reverse complement strand
CGCTCGATGCATACCACTTCGGCGTCAACTTCCGGGTTAACCGCAAACCCAGGGACCCGGTGTTCATCTTTGCCTGTCCGCCCGTTTCGGTGGCCACCGAAGGGGAAAGCCGCCAGTAGAAATACGGTTCCACCGTCCCGCCGCTCCAGAGTTTGTCAAACAGGGCGTAGGCGCCGTGCAGATTATCGCCGGGAACACTCGTATCCCATCTGGCTTCGCGCGTTGCCACTACCGACGCGGCGAACACATCCATTTTCAATCCCCCGAATTTTTTCGCGGTGACCGTCAGCTTCACCGCATTGAATGACCGGCCGATGTTGTGCCAATTGGAAAGCCCCACCAGCCGCTCTTCGCCGTAGCTGAATTCCTGCCGCCCCACTCGCAATTGGAGCGGGAATTTGACGCCATCGCCCAGCTGCGCGTAGGCTTGGCGCAGATCGAGCGAATCCTGATAAGGAGGCTGGTTGGGCGACCGGCGGGCGATGAAGATGCGGGAATCCTGAGCCTGCCCAAAGAAGACGAGCCATGGCGCGGGCTGGATGGCGAGGCCCAAGCGCAGCCTGCTCAGCAGATAACGGTCGCTGTTGCCGGGGCGCCACAGCATATGTTCCTGATCCTCAAAGCGGGAGCGGTATTCGCCGGAAAATCGCATCCAGCGCGGCAGCTCGCCGTTCAACACTTCGGTCGGCTGCAACGCCGCTCCGCTGTCAGCGCCCGACGCTCTCAGCATCAGCAGAACCGCGATGCGCAGCATGCTTACGGCAAGATGCCCTGGCGCTGCAGAAACGCGAAGATCTGGGGGTACAACTCGTCGAGCTTCTCTTTCGGGAATCCGTGTTTGCCTCGCGGCACGCTGATCATCTCGGCTTTTGCCTTGGCGTCCACCAGCGCTTTCGTCAGCAGGATCCCGTGTTGATACGGGACGGTCTGATCTTCGTCGCCGTGCAAGGTGAGGATGGGCGGCACATCCTTCCTCACATAGGTCATGGGAGACACCCGCCGGGCCAGCTCGATACGGCCGGGGCCGTCGGGAACCCACGTCACCGCATACTTCCGCATGTTGGTGCCGCTCAACTGATCGCCTACGTCGGTGATGCCGTAAAAGTTAACCACGGCGGCTACTTTGGCCGGCTTTCCGAGTTTCGCGGACCGCGGAGTCATGCCCACCATCAGCGAGAGATGGCCCCCGGCAGAGCCGCCGGTGACGACAATTTTTTTGGGATCCACGTTGTATTTGGCGGCGTTCCTGTGAAACCATTCCGCTGCTTTCAGCGCGTCCTCTACCGCGGCCGGAGCGGTTGCCGCTTTCGCCAAACGGTATTCGACATTGGCCACCACGAAGCCTTTTTCCAGGTAGCGGCTGACAAAAGCATCCCATTGGCTTTCTTTCGTGCCGCCGGTCCAGCCGCCGCCGTGGATTACCAGGACGCCAGGACGCTTGCCAGCGGCATTGGCTGCCGGACTGAACACGTCCAGCACTGTCTCGGGGTACTTGTCATAGGCTATATTTTTGTCGACTTTGATCCCGGCCGGGATGGCCGGATACGGCGGAGGACTGCTCTGGGCGAATGCCGCGCTAAGCAGCAGGGAGAAAGATAAGAGAAATCGCATCAGCAGTCATTCTATCTTGGTTGCATCCGCTCGAGCGCGAAAGCTCCATCCAGCACGACCGTTCCTTCCTGCCGGACGGTGCCTGGCGCGCGGTCGTAGGTCAGCGCAATGCGAATGAGCCGGCTCGGGGAATGAAAGGTCAGGACCTCCTCCCGCCATTCCGGATTCGATAGGGAAACGCCAGGAGCTCCGGTCCCAACTCTCCAATGGACGCCGGAATCCTTCCCCAATCCTTCGGTTCGATAGCGATAGCGAAACCGATAGGCGGCTTCGGCAACGATTGGAACGATCTGGGCTACAAGCTCGGTATGCTCCTCCTGTTTGCCGGTGAGCGTGACACGGATTTGCCGTTGTCCCGGCGACCAGGCGCTGTGAATATTGGCTCGCCATAACATCCGCCAATCGAAGCATTGTCCAAGCGGTGGGATGGCGAGCGTTCGATTGGTGAGAGAAATACCGCCTTCCACATCAAGTGGTCCATAAGGGATCAGATTACGGGCGATCAGTCCGTTCCAAGTGCTCACGGCCGCGTCGCGGCGTTCGGCCGCGATCAGCTTTTCGCAAAAGCCGAGCAGCAAATCTCTTTCGTTGACGGTTGCTTGCGGCAGCAGGGCGGCTGACTCTTCTATCGCCGCATCGAGCTTCCCCTCCGCCAACAGAAATGTGAGATAGGCTGCCAACATCCCCACGTCCCGCGTCAGACCGCGGTCCAGAATCTCCCCGGGCTTGTCCGTCATCCGCCATGCCAGCCGGAAAATAGCGCTCCGATCGCCGTAACTCCGTGCGGCGGCCAGTTGCAGCCACTTCCAGAATGCATCCGCGCGCTGGCGGCGAAAATAGAAGTTTGCCAGAGTCCAGCGGGGTTCGAAAGTCTGATCCACGGCAGCCGCTTGCAGCAGACAGCGCTCGGCTTCCGCGAAGTTTCCCTGGGACTCGGCCTCGATTCCCAACTCCATCCAGGCAGGGGAAAGATAAGGGTTCAGGTCCAGCGCGCGGCGCAGATTCCCTATTCGAAGCTGATAGCCGGCATTCCAGGGTGCCAGGAGTGCCGCGCGGCGCATTTTCACCGGATCGCCGGACGCGAACAGATAGTCGGCCCAGGCAAGGCGGAAAGCCCAGTAGGCGCCATACAGGAGGGAGAGGGCAAAGGCGGCGCGGGCGTATCGCATACTTCTGCAATACATTGTGTAAAAACGACTTATTATTTCTCAATCGGCTCACGTTCTACCCCGTTCATCCGAAGAAATAAGAGTGAGCTATGTAACGAACTTGGTGAGGAGCCTATGAGTCCACTTCTTTCAACCCGCCTGCAGGCCGTCCTGGCAGTTGGGCTAGTTGCGCAACTATTTATCGGATCCGCGGCCAGCCCAGCGATTGGGGTGGTGGTGGCGCGGGGGGCCTTCGAACTTGACGCTTCGCGAGTTTCCGGCAGTGGCACGCTGTTTGACGGGTCCACGGTGGAAACGGGAAAGGCCACCTCGGAACTGAAACTCAACAACGGTGTACGCCTGAGGTTGAATGCAAGCAGCCGCAGCCGCGTGTTTCGCGACTACGTGGTACTCGAGAAGGGAACGGGCCAGATGGAGAATGGCGGAACCTACCGCATCAATGCCCATTCGCTGCGGGTGGCGCCGGGGTCGGGTACCGCAACGGTTTCGCTTACCGGAGAAAATCGTGTGGTCGTCAGCGCCATGGGGGCACCGGTTCGGGTGACGAATTCGAAGGGCGTCCTTCTTGCGTCGCTGATGCCTGGCCGGGCGCTGCAATTCGATATTCCTCAAGCGGAGGGAGCCTCTGCTCCTACCACTCTGACCGGCTGCCTGATCAAGAAGGACGGGAAATATTTCCTCACCGACGCGACGACGGGCGTCACGGTCGAGTTGCAGGGATCTGATCTGGACAAGGAAATGGGAAACACAATTGAGATCCGCGGCGCTCAGGATCCATCGGCTACTCCCGCGGCAGGGGCCACGCAAGTGGTCCATGCCAGTACGGTCACGCACGTGTCCACGCGTTGCCCGACGACAACGGCCGGGGCTGCGGCAGGGGCCGCTGGGGCCGGCGCTGGGGCAGCCGGAAACGCGGGCGGCGGTGGCGCTGCGGGGGCCGGGGCTGGGGCCGGTGCCGGCGCTGGGGCTGGAATCGGGGCGGGGACGATTGCGGTGATCGCAGGAGTCGGAATCGCCACCGCGGCGGCGCTGACCACCGTGGGTCTTACGCGGGACGACAAGGCTTCGATCAGCCAGTAGAAGCGGTTGCGGGAACCGGGATCCCCGGTTTCGAGGAGCCGGGGATTGCGTATTTCAGAAACCGGTTTAGAGGGACGCAGCGTCTACGATTTTTAGCGGTTTAAACCGATAGCTCGCATAGGGATAATATATAGCTAGATGCGTTTTCTCTTAGCCCTTCTCTTCGCCTTTGTTTCTGTTTCCGGGCAGACTCTGCCGGGTCGATACATCCTCGAGCTGGAGGGCGAACCCCTGGCTACAGGGACGAAGGCTGGCCCACCGAGGTCGGCCTTAGCGATTCGGGAACACGCCGCCAGGATTACAGGGCAGCACGACAGCGTGCGATCCATTCTCGGGTCAAGAAGCATGCGCGTCCGGGGCGAGGCGGATACCGTGGCCAACGCGATCATGGTTGAGAATGCCGACCCGGTCCAGCTTGCGAACCTCCCGGGGGTTTTGCGGATCCACGAAGTGCGGTTACTCAAGCCCAATCTGGACCATGTGGCGCCGCTGCTGAAGTTTCCCGCTGCCTGGGAAAAGGTGGGTGGAATCAATGTGGCGGGCGCGGGCATGAAGATCGGGATTATCGATACGGGAATCGATCCGTTCCATCTGGGATTCCAGGATCCGGCGCTCGCAACTCCGGATGGCTTCCCCCGGGTGTCTTCGGAAGCCAACCGGCGGTTTACCAACAATAAGATCATCGTGGCTCGTAGCTACGGTGGGTCGACGGCGCTTGACGGGGAAGGGCATGGCACCGGAGTCGCGATGGCCGCCGCCGGGGTTCTTCACCTGGGTGCCCGGGGCAATATGGCAGGCGCCGCGCCCAAAGCCTGGCTCGGCAACTATTCCGTCGCCGAACCTAATGGCAGCGGTTTGGCGTCCGACAACATTCTGCTGGCGCTCGACGACGCGGTGAAAGACGGCATGGATGTGATCAACATGAGCTTCGGCTCCCCCGGCACCCAATCGTCGCTGGATGATTTTTTTACGCAGGCTATCAGCAGGGCCGCGGCCAGCGGCGTGATCGTGGCCGGCGCGGCGGGAAATGACGGGCCGGAATTCGCCACCGTTTCGGATGTAGGTTCCTCGGAAGCCATCATCTCGGTGGGGGCGACGCAGAACGACAGACTGCCCACGACGCCCTCGGTATCATTCGCGCCTTCTATCCGGTTCAGTGCCTCTCTGGCCTCGAACAGTGATGAAGCCGCGGGCGTGGAAGGCGAAATGGTGGATGTGTTCAACCTTGACCGGACGGGACTCGGATGCGCGGCGTTCCCCGAGGGAAGCCTGGCCGGCAAAATCGCTTTGATCCAGCGGGGAGAATGCTTTTTCACCGAGAAATTCGCCAATGCGCGCGTGGCCGGAGCCATTGCCGTGGTGATCTTCAACAATCAGACAAACCCCGCTCGCATCGGCATGGAAGTCGGCACCGAGGTTCTAAAGGGGCTCATGGTGTCGCGGGCGGACGGCCAGAGTCTTCAGGATCAAATCGCCATCGCTCCCGACACCAAATTCGTTTTATTTTTCAAAACGAGTCTGGTGGATGACTCCGATGTAATTTCGCCGTACTCAAGCGGCGGACCCACCACCGATTTACTGATCAAGCCGGATTTATTAGCGATCGGCGAAATGATTACGGCGGGCAACAATACCCCGGAGGGGGACCCGGAAGCGAGCCTGTATCTCTTCGAAGTAGGGACCAGCCTCTCTTCTCCGCTGGTGGCGGGTGCGGCGGCGGTGCTGAAGGCGGCGCGGCCGGGATTGACAGCGGCGCAGTACCGTTCTCTCATTATTAACAGCGCATCGCCCTTTCCAGCCGCCGGTTCCGTGAACGTACAGCACGCCGGCGCGGGGATTCTGAATCTTCTGAATGCGGTTACCGCGCGTATGGTGGTGCAGCCAACGGCCATCACACTGGGCGAACTGCGCGGTCAGACAACGCTATCCCGGGACTTCACGATCTCCAATACAGGCCCGTCCGGTGAGATCCTCACCCTTGCCCTCAGCACCGGCGACACGTTGAAACCGGACCTCTCGGCCAGCACCATTTCGCTCGGTCCCGGGGAGTCTCAGGCAGTGACGCTCGCCTGGAGTAACGCTTCGCCGCCGCCGGGACCTTACCAGGGATATGTGGTCATCACGGCCGCTGACGGCAATGTGACACGAGTTCCCTATTGGCTTGGAGTGCGGGGAACCACGCCCAAAGAGATCGCCCAACTGGGTGTGCCAGAGAGCGCTGCGCCGGGCGCGGCGACCGGCTTTCTGATTCGCGTTCTGGACGCTTCGGGTCTCTCCCTGCTCGAGCCCGCGCCGGAAGTGACGGCGAGTTCTGGCGGCGGGTCGGTAACCACCGTGCGGCTGAGCGGTTCGCGCGCCCCGGGTGTCTACGAAGTTCGCGTGAGGCTTGGGGTGGCGGCCGGCGTGAATGTGTTCAAGGTCAGTGTAGGAAGCATTTCGACGGAAGTGCGAATCCGCGGCGTCCGATAAAGTGATCCGCCGCTGACGTATAATAAATTTGACTGACTTGGGCCCCCGGGCTAAGACAGTGGCCGCTCTTCGCCTCAAAAAGGTCCCCAGCCATGTTCGAAAATCTGTCAGAAAAGCTGCAGCGGGTTTTTAAGAACCTGCGCGGCGAAGGAAAGCTCACGGCCGAGAATATGGACGCGGCTCTGAAAGAGATCCGCGTTGCCTTACTCGAGGCGGACGTGCACTTCCGCGTCGTGAAGCAGTTGATGGAAAGCGTCAGAGAGAAAGCGGTCGGCCAGGAAGTGCTGGCAGCTCTGTCCCCGGCCCAGCAAGTGGTCAAAATTGTGCGCGATGAGCTCACCAAGCTGCTCGGCACACACACGGCAAAGTTGAGGCTGGCAAACGATCCGCCGAGCGTGATCCTGATTGTCGGCCTGCAGGGCTCGGGCAAAACCACCAGCACCGGGAAACTCGCCAAGTATATGGTGAAACAGGGCAACCGGCCGATGGTGGTTTCCGTGGACGTTTACCGCCCCGCCGCCCGGCAACAGTTAAGCGTGATTGCGAAGAGTCTCCAGATCCCCGTCTACGAAGGCGCCGCGGACGAGAAAAAGCCTATCGATCTGGGGCGTTCGGCCAGAAGGGAAGCCACCCAAAGCAACAGGGACATCCTGCTGGTGGACACGGCCGGCCGTCTGCATATCGACGACGACCTGATGACCGAGCTGCAACAGTTGAAGGACTTGTTAAATCCCGTTGAGATCCTGTTTGTGGCCGATGCCATGACGGGCCAGGATGCGGTGAAATCGGCCGATGAGTTCCATAAACGCCTCGGCATCACCGGCGTCATCCTGACGAAAATGGACGGCGATGCGCGCGGCGGTGCGGCGCTTTCCATCCGCACGATTACCGGCCAGCCGCTCAAGTTCATCGGAGTGGGAGAGAAGCCCGACGCCTTTGAGGCATTTCACCCGGACCGCACGGTATCGCGAATCCTCGGCATGGGCGATGTGCTTTCGCTCATCGAAAAAGTCGAGCAGAACATCGATCAGAAACAGGCCGAGGAGATGCAACGTAAACTCATCGACAATGAGTTCACGCTGGAGGATTTTCGCGATCAGTTGAAGCAGTTGCGGAAGTTGGGCCCGCTGGAATCTCTGATGGGCATGATGCCCCAGATGGGCGGCGCGCTGGGAAAAGAACTGAAGAATGCCAAAGTGGATGAGAAGGAATTGACGCGCATTGTGGCAATCGTCGATTCCATGACCCCCAACGAGCGGAACAATCACATGATCGTTAACGGCTCCCGGCGCCGGCGCATCGCCATTGGAAGCGGGACTACGGTTCAGGACGTGAATCAGTTGCTGAAACAGTACACACAGGCCCGTAAGCTGATGAAGAGTTTCTCCGGCGGAATGCTGGGAAAGAAGATGGGTAAGTTCAAGTTCCCCGGTTTCGGAGGGATGGGATTCGGGTAAACGCGTAAACGTTGTTACACTATAGAAGTTAAGAGTTCAGGAGTTACCAATAGCATGCTGATGATTCGTCTGGCCCGCTTCGGGGCCAAGAAAAAGCCGTCCTACCGTGTGGTGGTGATCGAGAAAGAGCGCGCCCGGGATAGCCGGGCTGTGGAAGTAGTGGGCCATTACAACCCGGTGGTGAATCCGGCCGTGGTGAACCTGCAACACGAGCGTATTTCCTTCTGGGTGAAAAATGGCGCGCAGCCATCCCCGACCGTCAGCCGCCTGATGAGGAATAATCCCGCCCCGGCAGCAGTCTAGCAGCAAGGGATACCATACGCTCCCTGGCGGTCACACTCAAATTGCCGAGCCGCGCATGTTGGATCGCTGCAAGGAGACTTCAATGGGGATGAAAGACTTAGTGGAAGAAATCGCAAGATCTCTGGTGGACACCCCAGAGGAGGTCGTGGTTCGTGAAGTCGCCGGCGAGCAGGTCACTGTGCTCGAATTGCGCGTGGCCCCCAGCGATTTAGGCAAGGTGATTGGAAAACAGGGCCGCACCGCGCGCGCCATCCGTACGCTGCTGGGCGCGTCCGGCATGAAGCTGAATCGCCGGTTCACGCTCGAGATCCTGGAATAAAGTGGACGAGTGGAGCACGCTCGCCCACATTGTCCGCCCGCGCGGGTTGCGGGGGGAAGTCATTGCTGAAGCGGGCGGATTCACTCCGGAGCAGATGTTGGAATTTCCAACCATTACTTTGCGCCCGCCCGGCATCGAAGTAAAGTTGGAAGCCGCCTGGCCCCACCAGGGGCGTATGGTCCTCAAGATCGCGGGAATCGACGGCGTGGAGGCGGCGGAAGCGCTCCGCGGCGCCGAGTTGACGATCCCCCGGCAGGACCGCCCGCCGGCCCCCGAAGGCGAAGTGTACTTCAGCGATTTGATCGGATGCCGCGTCATAGAGAAAGACAGCGGCTTGGAGTTGGGAGTGGTGGCGGATTGCCTGGAGTACGGCGGTCCGATGCTGCTCCAGGTAAAACAAGGCGATGGCGAATTGCTGATTCCGTTTGTGTCCGCCATCTGCCAGCAGGTGGACATTGCCGGGAAGCAGATTCTGGTGGTCCTCCCCGAAGGCTTGAAAGAACTTTGATCTTCCATATCATCACGATCTTCCCCGAGTTCTTCCGGGGGCCGTTCGAATACGGCGTAATCGGCAAGGCGATTCAGGCCGGGGTGCTGGAGGTCCGCATTCATAACCTGAGGGATTGGACGACGGACCGGCACAAGACGGTGGACGATCGTCCATTTGGCGGCGGGGAAGGAATGGTGTTCAAACCGGAACCCTTGTTTACGGCTGTGGAATCGATCTGGCCGGACCGTAGCCCGGGCAATCGGGTTGTGTTGATGTCCGCCCAGGGTCGTCTGTTCCATCAGGATCTGGCGCGGCAGTTCCGTACTTCGCAAGAGATCGTGTTGATCTGCGGACGTTATGAAGGCGTGGATGAGCGGGTGGTGGAACACCTCTGCGATGACGAAATCTCCATCGGCGACTACGTGCTCAGCGGCGGCGAGCTGGCCGCGACCGTAGTGGTGGACACAGTTGCCCGGCTGCTTCCCGGTGTATTGGGGAACGAGGCATCCACCGTACAGGAATCCTTCACGGAAGGGCTGCTTGATTGTCCCCATTGGACCCGTCCGGCGGAGTTTCGCGGCTGGAAGGTCCCAGAGGTTTTGTTGAACGGGAATCATGAACAAATCCGCCAGTGGCGGAATGCCGCGGCGGTGGATAAGACCCGCCGCCGGCGCCCGGATCTGCTGCCGAATCAAAAGGATGGCGGGTCGCCGCCGGACGCGGCAAGCAAACGCTAGTGTAAACGCGCTAAAGTAATATATTTGCGCATTTTATTTGAGGTAGCCCAATGACGAATTCGAATCTGGCCAAGGTGGTCAACAAGCATAAACGCGAAGGTCTCCCTGAGTTCCGCATCGGTGATACGATCCGGGTTCAGGTGCGGATTCGCGAAGGCGAAAAAGAACGGTTGCAGGCGTTTGAAGGAACGGTCATCGCCCGGAAGAACTCCGGTCTCGGTGAATCCATTACCGTCCGCAAGGTCAGCTTCGGCCAGGGTGTGGAACGGATTTTCCCCCTCAATGCGCCGGTGATTGATTCCATTGCCATTGTTCGTACCGGCCAAGTCCGGCGGGCGAAGCTCTACTATCTGCGCGGTCTTAAGGGGAAAGCGGCCCGGTTGCGCGAACGCGTATAACCGGGAAGGAAAGAGCGCTCAGCGTGGGTGCGCAGCCAGCCAAACGAACCACCATCCGCGGCACCCATGAGCGGGCTGCCCGCAAGCAGGGCTACGTGTTGGTGGCCGGAGCCGATGAGGCGGGGCGGGGATCGCTGTTTGGTCCGGTGTTTGCCGCCGCGGTCATCCTGAATCCGGAGGCGCCCATTCGCGGCCTCCGCGACAGCAAGCAGTTATTGCCCGATCGGCGCGAGGAACTGGCGGTGCGCATTCGCCAGCGCGCTATTTGCTGGGCGGTTGCGACGGCCGATGCAGCAGAGATCGACACGATCAACATCTATCAAGCCTCCAGACTGGCGGTGCGCCGCGCCATCGAAATGTTGCTTCCCGCGCCCGATTATCTGCTGATCGATGCCTTGGCGATCGATTTGCCGCTGCCGCAACGGGGTCTCATTCACGGAGACGCGATCTGTCCCACCATCGCCGCTGCCTCGATCCTGGCGAAAGTGGATCGCGACGCCTGCATGCGCGAGTGGGATGCGCGGTATCCCCAATACGGCTTGGCGCGCCACAAGGGATATTGCACACCCGAGCATCTGGAAGCTTTGGCGCTGCATGGTCCCACGCCCTTTCACCGCATGTCTTATGAGCCGGTGCGGCAAATTCCCCTTTTCCGGCCTTCGGAGATGACGGCGTGTCATTAACTCCCGAGCCGGCGTCGTATCTCGTGCAGGAAGCGGAAGGAACCCCCTCCGCGTTCCGCTGGTATCACAAAGTGGGCGCCGTACTATTCGCCATCTTCTGCTTTGAGTTGGGAGTGTTTCTGCTCGTTTTCCCGTGGCTTGAAATCTGGGAACAGAATCTCTTTGCAACCTGGAATCACCTGCTGCAGCAGGTGTGGATGAACCCTTATTTCCGCGGAACTGTCAGCGGCCTCGGCTTAGTGAACATTTTCATTTCATTTATCGAGATTGTGCGGCTGCGGCGCTTCGCCGGCCAGTAGCCTGATCAACCGGGGCGCTGGGCGGCGGCGCGCATGGGAATCACCACCAACGCGTAGGCCAGGGCCGCAAATCCCATCAGCGACAGCCATCCGCCCATTGCCGGAAAGAAGCCAAAAGCCTCCTTGCCCGTCAACAGGTGCGTAAACGAAGGGATGCCGGAAAGGAAAGTCCCCGCCAGCACAATTCCGGCGATTGCCTCGCCGGACACGAGGCCGGAGGCAAGCAGCGTCCCCTTCTCCTCGACCGCCAACTGTTCCGCCTCGCTGCGGCGGGCGGTTCTCCATTCCACGATATACTTCAGCAGTCCGCCTACAAACATGGCCGATGAGGTGTCGAATGGCAGGTACATGCCCACCGCAATCAGCATGGGAGCGCGGGCACCGCAAAGGATCAGGGCAATCGCGAACACGGCGCCGATGCCGATCAGTCCCCAGGCCATCTGACCACCAACGATACCGATCGCCAATTGCGCCATCAATCCCGCTTGCGGCGCAGGCAGCGCCCGTCCACCGATCCCGCCGGTAGCCAGGTTCGCTTCATGCAGCGCAATGATCGGAGCCATCAGAAAAAATGCGAGCAGAATCACCGCCACGATCTCCACCAGTTCCATTTTCCAGGGCGTACCTTTCAACAGGTGACCGGCTTTCAAATCCTGAATCAAAGAGCCTGATACGCTGCAGGCGCAGGCTATCACCGACGCAACTCCCAGCACCGCGGCCACTCCGCGTGCCCCAGTTACGCCGATCGCGAGAATCACCAGGGCCGAGAGCAGCAGCGCCGAGAGAGTCAGTCCGGAGAGCGGCTGATTGGAGCTTCCTACCAGTCCCACCAGATATCCGCCGCACGCGCACAACAAGAAGCCCACGACGGCCATCACTACCGCCGTCACCATCGCAGCCATCAGATTGCCCGTGAAGAAATAATAGATCGCGGTAATAGGAATCAGCAGCGCCACGGTCGCCGCTATCACCCACTTCAGCGGGACGTCCTTTTCCGTGCGGTCTTCCGGGATATCCGGCTTTACGGAAGAAGCCTTCAAGGCGCCTCGAAAGGACGCCGCCAGCGAACTTCGTATCGACCACATGGTGTTTGCAGCAGCCACCAGCATGGCGCCCACCGCCACCGGCCGCACGACGTTGCGCCATACCGTGGAGGCCAGCACATCCGGCGCCGCATCCCCCAGGCGTCGCGCCAGGTCCGGATCGAAAAACAGCAGCAGAGGAATCACTACCCACCACGCCAGCAGTCCGCCGGCGAAGGTGATGGACGAGGGCTGAAATCCGATGATGTAGCCGATCCCGATCAGTGCCGGGGAAAGACTCGGCGTGGTCCACGGGATGCCGCCTCCGTGACTTACGGTAGTACCGGTCGAATGCCGTACGACTGAGCCGGGAAAGGGGAGCCATCCCTCGCTATACTCCCGGAACACCTGCAGGCCCTTGTCCGATTTAAACACCTGCATCAGTGCGCCGAATCCCATGGCGGCGAAAATGGTACGGGCCGCGCCTCCCGTTCCCGCGCCGGCTTTGACGATCTCCGCGCTGGCCACGCTTTCCGGCCACGGAAGGTTCGCATCCACGCATAACGGTCGCCGTAGCGCAATGATAAAAAAGATTCCGATCAATCCCCCCACCAACAGGATTAGAGTGGCCTCCCAGTAGTGATCGCGCAGATTGCTCCAAAGACGCTGCCCGCCTACCTCCGCCAGCATGAAGGCGGGAATGGTGAAGATCGCGCCGGCTACCAGTGCCTCTCCCACGCTGGCCGCCGTCCGCACAATGTTCTGCTCGAGAATGGTCCCGCGAAAGGCCGGTAATCGGAACAGCGCGAGAGCAATCACCGCCGCGGGAACCGATGCCGCCACCGTCTGTCCCGCGCGCATGCCGAGATACGCATTCGCTGCTCCGAACACAAAGGCGAGAAACAAGCCGAGGCCAACGGCTTTCAGGGTGAGTTCGGGAGGATCTCCGCCCTTGTTCACAGAATATCCCTTAAGGCATCGGCGAGGCGCTCGATATCCGCTTCATTGTTATAGAAGTGGGTGGAAACGCGCAGGTTTCCATGGCGGGCGGCGGTGAGGATCCGGCGATCTCTCAATCTGCGGGAAAGCAGACTCGAATCCACCCCCTGCCAATTCGCCGCCACAATCTGGGAAATATATGCCGGATCCGTATCGCTCAACAGGCGCGCGCCCAGGTTGCGCAGCGTGCCGCGAAGGCAATCGGCGAGTTGCAGCGCCCGGCGCTCGATTTCGTGCGGTCCGAGCTCCAACATCATGGAGATGGAGGCGCCCATGCCGTATAGAGAAGGGAACGGCAGCATCCCGCCCTCGTATTTTTCCGCGCTCTTTTTGAACTCTGGAGCGCCATGGTTGAGCGCATCCACTTCCCGCCAGCGTTTATCGCTGCGCCAGCCAATGGTTCGGGGCGCAAGCCAAGCTCTCACGCGTGGAGGAATGTAAGCGAATCCCGCTCCATTGGGAGACAAGAGCCATTTATAGCCATCCACCGCAAACATGTCAGGCTCCACTTTACGGATGTCGAGGGTCAGCGCCCCCAGGCTTTGCGTTCCGTCCACGCAAAACAATGTGCCGTTGGTGCGGCAGGCTTCCGCCATTGCTTCCAGGTCGGGCCGCAGACCGGAAGTGTAGTTAACCGTCGAGACGATCACCAGCCGGGTACGCGGCGTGAGAGCCGAGAAAAACCGCTCGTAGGGAACGATGTCTCCCCGCCGTCCGCAGCTTTGCGCAAGATAGAGCTGATTCGGGAATTCGTGCTCGAGGGTAAGGATCCGGTCGCCCTCGCTCCATTTCATTCCCTCCGTCAAAAGGGAAACCGCCGACGAAGCGTTTTGAAAAAACGCGATGTCGTCCGGTTCGCAATGAATCAGCCGCGCGGCAAGCCCTCGTATCTCATCGGCATCGTCGAACCATTCCAAAAAATCAGCGCACGCCAGTTCGTCGCGGCGGGCGAAATGAGCCTCCACGGCTGCCACCGAGCGGTGCGGAAGCTGTCCGAACGACGCCGTGTTCAGGTAGGTGTAGCGCTCCAGTGTGGGAAACTCGCGGCGAACCGCATTCCAATCGATCATGGCAGGCCGATGAGACTTTTCACTTTTGCCGCTGCTTCCGCCACAGGAACGTCCATCGTTTGCTTGCCGTTGCGCACGAGCAACTCAACCATGCCTTGAGCGAGCTTCTTCCCGACCGTGATGCGGAACGGGACACCGATCAGATCGGAATCCTTAAACTTCACTCCCGGCCGCTCATCGCGGTCGTCCAGCAGCGGATCGAGTCCCGCATCCCTGCACTCGGCATACAATTTCTCGGCGGCTTCGCGCAAGCCGGCGTCCTTGATGTTAACCGGCGAGATGATCACCTGGAACGGCGCGATGGAAGGCGGCATAATCATCCCGTCGGTGTCGTGGAACAGCTCGATGGCCGCACAGAGAATACGTTCCACGCCGATCCCATACGAGCCCATGATCGGAGTGACCTCTTTGCCGTGCTCATCGAGCACGCGCAATTTCATGGAGTCGGAATACTTGTATCCGAGCTTGAAGATGTGGCCGATCTCCATGGACTTCACAAGCTGCAGAGGAGCGCCGCTGCTCAAGTCGGTATCGCCCACGGCAACCTGACGGACATCGTGGAACTCGGCCCGGAAGTCGCGGCCCGGCGTGACGTGACGCAGATGATAATCGTCTTTGTTGGCGCCCGCCACCAGATCGCTGCGGCCACCGAGGGCGGCATCGGTGATGACCTTCATGTGCTCTACGCCCACCGGACCGAGAGACCCGGCATCGGCGCCAAGCCATTCCCGTATCTCGTCCGGCCGCGCCGCACGCACGTCGGAGGCTGCCAGCACCGATGCCAGCTTGGCCTCGTTCAACTGATGATCGCCGCGCAACAACACCATCACCGGCACGCCATCGGCGATTTGCAGCAGGCTCTTGATGTGGGAAGTGGCGGGCATTCCATCGAAGGTGGAAACCTCTTCAATCGTTTTCCTGCCCGGTGTGTGGAACTCCTCGATAGCAGCACCACTCACAGCATCCGCGACCGCCGGCGGCACCGGACGCGAGACGGCTTTTTCGAGATTCGCCGCATAATCGGGACCGATCGCAATCAAATCCTCGCCCGCATCGGAAGCCACCATGAACTCGTGAGACTGGCTGCCTCCCATCGCCCCCGAGTGAGCCTCCACCACCGTGTACTTGAGTCCGCAGCGATCGAAGATCCGGCAGTACGCATCGTAGTGCTTCTGATAGGAGACATCCAGCCCGGCGGCGTCCACATCAAAGCTATAGGAATCTTTCATGAGGAACTGCCGCACGCGCACTAATCCTGACTTGGGCCGCGGCTCGTCGCGAAATTTGGTCTGGATCTGATACCAAAGCTGCGGCAGTTGTTTGTAGCTGCGCAATTCGCCGCGCGCGATAGAGGTCATCACCTCTTCATGGGTCATCCCGAGACACAGCTCCCGCTGGAAGCGATCCTTCAGCCGGAACATGTTATCGCCCATCACGTCCCAGCGTCCGGACTCCTGCCAGATCTCCGCCGGGTGGAGCGCCGGCAGAAACATTTCCTGGGCTCCGATCGCATCCATCTCTTCCCGCACGATCCGCATGATCTTGTTCATCGATCGCTGCGCCAGATACAGATAGCTGTAAAGGCCGGCGGAAAGCTGCCGCACATATCCGGCACGCAGCAGCAATTGATGACTGGCAACCTCGGCCTCCGCGGGATTCTCTCGCAGGGTGGGGATAAATAACTTACTCCAACGCATGAATCAAACTATTCTAGCGTCATCCGCCCGCGGCGCACTCTGCTACGATCGATAAAGCAAATGCCAGACACCAAGATTACAGTCAACAACAACGGTCCTCTACGTCTCGAGGGCGACTTCACCATCACCGACGCGTCAGGAAAGACCTACGGGCTCGGCGGACGAACCGTACTCAGTTTGTGCCGCTGCGGACTCTCCGAGAACAAGCCCTTCTGCGATGGTGCTCACGGCCGTCAGGGATTCCAATCCAGCTGCGAAGCGCGCGACCTGCCGCCACCGGTGAAGAAGCTCTAAGAAGCGGCGTCTACCCTTCATACGGAAATTTGCGCATCAACTCCAGGCACGCCGATAAAGCCTGGAGAAGCGACGTTCCCCATCCGCAAGGCTGAAACCCGCCGCCCTTCTGGTTGAACTCCTTGTCGGCGCGCGCGACAAACTTCATGGCGGGGTCTTTGGGCGTGATGTACTCGTGAACGGTAATCAGCACCTCCACGTCGCCCCCGCTGTGCTTCTTGGTAAAAGAAAAATGCTCTACGCGCGCGAGTTGCTCGGCGGCGTCCCTCTGCGCAAATTCCCAATCCGCCACGATCCCTCCTCGTGTATCAGTCCGGCAAATCGAGTATACACGACCCGCTAGGAGCCCTTTTTCGATCCGCGGCCCGGCAGATCGGCGGGGGAGTCGTGAACCCTTTCCCGGAACCCGCCATTCATGGCGCTTGCAAGTGATACGCTTTCCGCCCCGAACTTACCCCGAATGCGATCTACCGCCGTCAGGGCGTTCTTCCAACGTTCCTGTTTTTCCCCCTCCAGCAGGTTCAACTGGCCCTGCTCCAATTGGAGATTCGACGCCTGGACTCCCAGCAGACGGACCGGCTTCCGGGTCCAGGCTGTATGGAACAACCGCCGGGATTGCTCCACCAGATCGATGTCGAGTTGTGTGGCATGGTCCAGCGTATGCGCCCGGGTGAAGGTTGAGAAGTCCTTGTAGCGCAGTTTCAATTGAATAGTCCGCGCGAACAGGCGGTTTTCGCGCAGGCGGCTGCCCACCATTTCCGAAAGCTTGGCGAGCTTGGCGTCGATTACGTCCACATCGGCCGTATCCTCGTCGAAGGTCTGTTCATGGCTGATGGATTTGGGTTCATCGCCTTCTCCCACCTCCCCGGCAAACCAACCGCCGGCATCGAGACCGCGCGCTTTGCCTGAGAGCGCGAGCCCCCATTTTCCGAATTTGGCTTGCAGAAATTCCACGTCCAGCTTTGCGAGGTCGCCGATCTTACGGATTCCATAGCCATGGAGGGCTTTCTCCATTACTTTTCCGACCCCCGGGATTTTGCGAACGTCGAGCGGTGCGAGGAAACGTGCCTCGGCGCCGGGCACGATCCACAGAACCCCATTTGGCTTGGCTTGGCCGGAACAGATTTTCGCCACCAGGCGGCTGGTTGCTACTCCTATGGAACAGTTCAAGCGCGTGCGCTCGCGGATACGCTCATGCAACTTGTGGGCGGCCAGAACCGGAGGACCATGCAGCCTTTCCGCGCCGGTGAGATCGAGGTAGGCTTCATCGATGGATGCCATTTCCACTTGCGGAGAAAAGGAACGCAACACCTGGAAAACCTGTTGCGAGCAATCCTTGTATCGCTTCGGATGGCCCTCGACGAAGATCGCCTGCGGGCAAAGCTTGTATGCCGTGCGTAGCGGCATGGCCGAGTGCACGCCGAACTTGCGGGCCGCATAGGAGGCGGCGGAGACCACGCCGCGTTGATCGGAGTTTCCGCCCACCACCACGGGCTTGCCCTTCAACTCCGGGTTGAACAACTCTTCCACGGAGACAAAGAACGCGTCCATGTCGAGGTGGAAGATGATCTTCATGGCTGGTACTGCGCGGCAAGCACGCGCGGGATTCCGGCGAGATCCGCAACATCCTCCACGTTACCCCAACCGGAGCCAAGAAGGGCGCGGACGCCTGGAAGCAGCCGGTATCCCAGTTCCACGATCAGCCACCCTCCGGGCTTCAAAACCCTGGCCGCCTCGGGAATCAGCCGCTGATAAATCTCCACCCCGGTGGGGCCGCCGTAGAGAGCGATCCCGGGTTCAAAATCGCGAACTTCCACTTGCAGGTTCGCTCGATCCTGCTCAGGTACGTAGGGCGGATTGCACGCCAGGACATCCATGGAGTGGGAGGCAATGGCGGCGCTCAAATCGCACTGCAACAGATGTACGGCGGCTTGATGGCGGGCTGCATTCTCCGCCGCTACCAACAGCGCCGCGGCTGAAATGTCCGTCCCTGAGACGTGCGCCGCGGGCATTTCCAGCGCTAAGGTTACGGCGATCGCTCCCGATCCACAGCCGACGTCCAGCACGTGGTGGGCCTTGCTCGCCAGCCGCAGTACCGTTTCCACCACGTGCTCGGTTTCCGGCCGCGGAATCAGCACCGACGGCGACACACGGAAAGGCCGGCCATAGAACTCCTGTTGCTTCGTGATGTACTGTGTCGGCTTCCCGTTGATGCGCTCATGCAAATAGCGCCCATAGTGGATCCAGGCCCGTTCGCTCAGTTCCTCGTCAGAGTGCGCATAGAGGTAGACGCGGTCGCGGTTGAGAGCGTGGCTCAGAAGCACTTCGGCAGTCAGCCGCGCCGCGCCGGTACGGGCCTCCTCCAGCAATTGCGTGCCCTGCCGCAGGGCCGCCCCTACGGTCATCTAAGCAGCGCCGACGGTCTCTGTCTGTTTCAGCTTTTCCGCCTGATAGTGAGCGCTGAGCGCATCGGTAATCTGGTCCAGGCGGCCTTCCATGACCAGGTCCAACTGATGCAACGTCAGACCAATGCGATGGTCGGTGACCCGGTTTTGAGGGAAGTTATAAGTGCGGATCTTCTCGCTCCGGTCCCCGGAGCCAACCATGTTCTTACGCTCGGCGCCGATCTTCTCCTGCTGTTTCTGCAACTCCAATTCATACAGCCGCGAGCGCAAAACGCGCTCGGCCTTGGCGCGATTCTTGATCTGCGACTTTTCATCCTGGCAGGAGACTACCAGGCCGGTCGGAATGTGCGTCATGCGCACGGCGGAGTAGGTGGTGTTTACGGACTGACCGCCCGGTCCCGACGAGCAAAACGTATCGATACGAACATCCTTCGGTTCCAGTTTGATTTCGACCTCATCGGCTTCCGGCAGCACCGCGACCGTCACCGCCGAGGTATGAACGCGGCCCTGCTGTTCGGTGGCGGGTACCCGCTGCACCCGATGCACTCCCGATTCGTACTTGAGCCGGCTGAACACCTTTTCCCCACTAATCAGCGCAATCACTTCTTTAAGACCGCCCACCGCCGATTCACTGCTGTCGCTTATCTCTACTTTCCATCCCAGCGTTTCCGCATAGCGCCCATACATCCGGAAGATTTCGGCGCAGAAGAGCGTGGCTTCATCGCCGCCCGTACCGGCGCGAATTTCAAGCACCACGTTCTTTTCATCCATCGGATCTTTTGGCAGCAACAGGACTTTGAGCTCTTCTTCCAGATTCACCCGTTGCGGCTCCAGGCGCTCTATGTCCTCGGTGGCCATCTGGCGAATCTCGGGATCGGCTTCGAGCAGCATGAGCCGCGCGCCTTCAAGGTCGCTATTGACCTTCTTCCATTCCCGATAACCGTTGACGATCTCTTCCAAGTCACGGCGGGACTTGGAAATTTTACGGTATGCTTCCTGATCGCTGATGACATCAGGGTCCACCATCTGTGCGTTCAGCGATTCAAAACGAGATTCGATCTCCTCGAGCTTGTCCTTGTATTGCATACTGGCTGATCCGGTCTGGTCAGGCAATTACCAGTTCGCCGCCCTGCTTCTTCTCCAGTTCCATGGCGCCTTCCAGGGCGTGGATCGCCACCGCCGTCTGATCATCCGCGGGCGGCTGGGTTGTGATTTTCTGAAGCCATAAGCCAGGCTTGGTCATAAGAGCGAGAAGGCTACCCTGCTTGCGAGCGGCATAGCGAATCAGTTCGTAGCTCAATCCGGCGATCACCGGCAACAGGGCAATGCGGGCCCCGAATTTAGCCACAAAGCCATCGAACGGCAACAGCGTATACACCACCATGGAAATCATCATCACCACCAGCAGAAAACTGGTGCCGCAGCGCGGATGCAGCGTCGTAAACTTTTGCGCGTTTTCAATCGTTACCGGTTTTCCGGATTCGAAGTTGTACACCACCTTGTGCTCGGCCCCGTGATACTCAAACACGCGGTGAATGTCCTTCCAGCGGGAAATGAGGTACAGGAAGCCCAGAAAGATCGCCAGGCGGATCATTCCATCCACGAAATTGAAGGCGATCCGGTTGTGGACTACAGGGAACGATTTCTCAAGCAACGTGGTGAGGTAGAGCGGTACGAACTTATACAGGAAAATAAAAAATCCCAGCGAGAAGAGCAGGTTGAGGGTCATCGCCCACGACGAAACTTCTTCCTTTTTGCGATTTGGATCCCCTTCGTCAAGGGCCGCGCTGGCGGAAAACTTGAGCGCCTTCACCCCCAGCCACATGGCCTGTCCAAGCGTTCCCACGCCCCGCAGAATCGGATATTTGAAGATCGGATACTTCTCGGATACCCGTGGCAGAGGGCTCTCTTCGGTCACCATCTCACCGTTCGGCTTGCGCACCGCGACACAATAACTGTGTGGGGAGCGCATCATCACCCCCTCCATCACCGCTTGCCCGCCGACGAGGGTTTCCTCGCCACTTTCCAAAACGGGCATAAGCTGTAAATGGGCGGACATCCGGACGAACTGTCTGAAGGAAAAGGACATGCGGCTCCTGTCCCTTCATTATATCGCAGGACGTGCTTTGGGCTATTTTCCGCCTGAGTGTTCAAAGGCTCTAATCACGGCTTCCCGGTTCCTGCGAACTACCGTATTGGAGGGATCCAAAGTGGCTGCCCGGTGGAAGACTTCCAGCGATTCAGAAAAATTCCTTTGGTGTGCCAGGCGGGACCCGAGGTTGTTGTATGCCTCCATGAAGCCGGGATCCGCCGGTTCCGGCCCGGAATTCGAACTCGCCATTGGGGGTGAGCGTGACCCGATCGATCATCATGTGTCTGCTTAGGGGCCACGCAACAATAAGCAGACATTCGCAATGGGAACTCTGACATAAGTACGATTCTGGCTGGGTGGCTGTCAGTTTGTCAGTTGCGCTTCTGGACCCTATCCGCAAAGCTTCCGAGCGGTTCGTCGCTCTTCT
>DATLCW010000165.1:0-12748 GCA_035526195.1 Bryobacteraceae bacterium | reverse complement strand
GAAGACCGTGCCTGCCACCGGGCAAAATTGGCTCCCAGAAGAAATTCTAGCAGCAGTATCCCCGGCGCTCACCAACCCATCGCGTAATCGTCCTTGGCGGGGCTCACTGCTCCGAACATCACGCCGCTTCGCGGATCAATCCAGATCATCTTCACGGCTCCGGCGCCCGAGGGTTGCTGCGAATACGGCCGCTGCATCTTTGTCACTTCCAGCTTGTGGCCTTTCGCCCGCAGCGCATCCCCGATCTTTGCCGCCAGCACTTCCGGCAAAGTAAGCCTGTCCCCCACCGCCTGCGGATAGTTCGATCCATGAAAATTCGCCGTGGTCACCGTAGCCTGCTCCAGCGCCAGTTGCGGATTCATTCCAAATTCCACCACGTTCAGAAATGCCTGCAAGAGCGCTTGCGGCTGATTGTCTCCGCCCGGCGTATTCCACGCCATGACCGGTTTGCCGTCCTTCAACGCCAGCGCCGGGTTGATGGTATGACGCGGCCGCTTCCCCGGAACCAGCACGTTCGCGTGTTTCTCGTCCAGGCTGAAGTATTGCAGCCGGTTGTTGAGCACATAGCCGCCGCCTTCCACCACCACGCCGCTGCCGAACGTGCTGTTCACGCTGTGCGTGACTGATACAAGATTGCCGAAGCGGTCAGCAATGGAGAAAGACGATGTCTCGCCCGGACTACCATACGGGGCAGCCCCCGCCTGCGCTCGCCGCGGATCCACCAGTTTACGGCGCTCTTCGGCGTAGCGCTTGGACAGCAATTGCTCTGTGGGGACCTTGGTGAACCGTGGATCCGCGATCCAATGATCGCGGTCGGCGAAGGCCAGCTTCAACGTCTCGACCAGCGTATGGACGTACTCCGGCGAGTTGTGGCCCATCGCCTTCAAATCAATGGGCTCCAGCATATTGAGCGCCTGCAGCAATACGATTCCCTGTGAATTGGGAGCCGATTGATACACGTCATAACCCCGGTACGCGACGCGTATCGGCGGCCCTTCCTCGGGCTGGTAGGATGCCAGATCCTCATAGCGCAGCAACCCGCCGTGTTTCTTATAGAAGTCCGCCGTCAGGCGCGCGAGCTTACCGCGGTAGAACGAATCCGCCCCTTCTTTCGCGATGATTTCAAGACTGCGCGCCAAATCCGGTTGAACGAAAACATCTCCCGGTTCAAACGCACCCCCGTTCTTCAGTAGGGCCTTTACCGAGCTTGGATAAGGATTCAGCTTCGACAGCGACGCGTTATGATTGCCGGCCGCCCAGTGGGTGAGCGGATGCCCGTCGCGGGCAGCCGCGATCGCCTCCGCCATCAGCTCCGGATACTTGCGGGTTCCGTACTTGCGCAGCGCCAGATCGAATCCACCCACGGCCCCGGGCACCGTGTTGGCGAGCATGCCGGTGGGCGGGATGCCGCCTTCTTTCCTCATCCGTTCGAGCGTGGCAAGCTTCGGCGCCGGACCAGTGCCGTTGATAAAAATAACCCGCTTCTGGTTGGCCGCATACGCGAGGATAAACGCATCGCCGCCTAATCCGGCCTGATGCTGCTCCACCACCGACGTCATGTAGAACAGCGCCACCGCCGCATCGAATGCGTTGCCGCCGCGCTCGAGCGCCAACAGGCCGGCGCGCGCCTGGAGCGGGTGTTCCGCCGCAACCATCCCATGAGTTCCCATGACCAGGGTTCGCCAGAATGGATGCTTCACCTCCGGCGGATCCTGCGCAAAGCAGGGTAGGGCGATCAGAGCAACCAGCACGCGGAGAAGCATCCACCGATTATATAGTTTCGAGATGCGCCTTTCGCCGGCCTGGAGGAATCACGATCCCTTAGGATACAGACGCGACATGATGTAGGCGAGTGAGCCCACACCAAGGGCCTGCACGAGCGTCGGGTGCTGGGAATAGAATTCCCCCGCCTGATCCACAATCGACGGATTATGTTTCTCCGCGCGTTCGGCTAAATCCTGAACGTCCTGCGGCGAAATTCGCTCCGCCTGCTCCGGCGAAATATGGGTGCTTCCGCGCAACAAGCCGCCCAGGCTGCCGAGTCCCCCGGAAGCGAGCATGCCCGGCCCCAACGCGCCTAGTAACTGTGTCAGAATTCCGGCCCGCTGCTGGCCATTCGAGTTCCCGAACAGTGAGCCGATCATATTCCCGAATGAGGGCGTCTCATTCGACCGGAAGGCATCGGTCAACCCGCTCGCCAGCGATTCACGCGGAACACTGCGCGCAATCGCGGAATAATCCCGCTCCACACTAACCGGCGGCGCGGCCGGCGAAGCATCCCGGTATTGCCGCAGGATGTCCAAAAGGCCACCCTCTCGCGTCCCGCCCATCGAGGATGGCCCGATGGTGATGTCCGCAATCAGATCCTCGCTCCACTCTGGATTTACCGCCTTGATCTGGTCCCAAACCCTATTCTTGGCCTGTTCCGAGGGCGCCGCTCCCTGAAGCAACAGCTTGCCGTCCTGAAGGTCTATCTGGTTCAACTCGACCCCATGCTGATCCATCGCGGTCAACACGGCGGAATATTTTTGCTTCAGTTCCTGGAGCCTCTGGTTCTGTGACATCTAACTCTCCTCGTTTGGCTTACCGGATGGCGCACTTATTTAGATGGTGTGCCCGGACAAATGTTTCGACGGCACGGAGGCCACCACGCCGGTAATCAGGTTTGCCGGCGGCAACCCCCCGCTACGTTTGATAGCCGCCGGCTTCCCCGACTATGGCTCAGACGCGCGCCAAACGGCGGTGCCGCTCCAGTTCCCGCTGCCACCGCGGATTGCCCGCCAGGTTCGTGAACTCGTGCCGGTCGCTGCGATGATCGTACAATTCCTCCGCCCTCTGTCCATCGCTTATCCAGTGGATGTAACGGAAGTTTTCCGTGCGGATTGCACGGCCCGCGGTCGTGCCGGCATCGAGTTGCGTTCGCGCGGCATCCTTATGACCGCGCCGCGGATCGTCCAGCAAAGACGCCAGCGATTTGCCTTCCAGGTTCGCGGGCGCGGCCAGCCCGCAGAGTTCGGCCACCGTTGGATAAACGTCCACCAGTTCCGTCAACGACCGGCACACCTTTCCTCGCGCCTTCCGGCCCGGCGCGGATAGGATCAGCGGCACGCGTGCGGATTCCTCCATCAGGCTGCGCTTTTGCCATAATGTATGTTCGCCCAGGTGCCAGCCGTGATCGCTCTGGAATACAATCACCGTGCGTTCCCTCAGCTTCAACTGGTCGAGGGTCTTCAGGACCCGTCCCAGTTGATCGTCCATGAACGAGATGGATGCGTAGTAGGCGCGCAACGCCTCGCGCTGCTGGTCTTCGTTCATGCGCATGTGGTTCGAAGTAGTTGCCAGCGTTCGCGGCACTACGGCCGGAATATCATCCAAGTCACCCGCCGGATTCACAAACGGTTTCACCTTTGCCAGCGGGTACATGTCAAAGAATCGTCCGGGCGCCACAAAAGGAACGTGCGGCCGCACGAATCCCAAGCCCAGGAAGAACGGCGTGGAACGGTGTTTTTCGAGATGCGCGATGGCGCGATTGGCGGCGTCGAAATCGGCCTGCTCGGAAGCATCCGGCGTGACCACAATCTGCATTGCCACGCCCTGGCCGATGTGCGGCGTCAGGTTGCGCGCCTCGCCTCGCGATAGATGTTCCTTCCCCTGCGGACTGCCATTGTGATGCCAGCTCGGCGCATCCTGCCAGCGGTCCGTCCCGACGGTTCCCGGCACACCCATATGGAACATCTTTCCTTCCCGGATGGATTGGTAGCCGTTGTTCTTAAACAATTGCGGCATCGTGACCGCGCCGGGAATGAAGTCTCGAAAGTCCGGACCGTTGGTCAACACGCGGGTGGTGGCCGGGCGGAGGCCGGTCAGAAAGCTGGCCCTCGAAGGAGCGCACAGCGCATACTGGCAATAAGCCCGGTCAAACCGCGTGCCGGCGCGGGCCAGCGCATCCACGTTCGGCGATTGGACGAGCGGATGGCCATAGCATCCCAGCGCCGTCGGAGATAAGTCGTCCGACACGATGAATAGGACGTTGAGCGGCGTCCCGCCCGCGGCTAAGGCGGCTGCTCCGGCCAGGGAAGTCGTAATAAACTGCCTTCGGTTCATGGGGTTAAGTTTCCATCCTATCGCACGTGCCATCCTATACTGGTTCTTTGCAATGACCCATCGATGCATTCCGCTCCTCGCCGTTCTTGCGGTTCCCATTCTTAGTGCGCAAACCGATTGGCCGATGTTCGGGCACGATCCCGGCGCCATGCGCTATTCTCCGCTCAAACAGATCCATTCCGGGAACGTCTCGCGTCTGCAGCGGGCCTGGACCTTCCACACCGGCAAACCCGGTTCAGAAGGAATTCCGATTGTCGCCGGCGGAGTGATGTACGTTACGGCGGCCAATGGATTTTTCGCCCTCGAGCCGGAAACGGGGAAGCAGATCTGGCACTACGAGGCGACGCAGGTCGCATTGCGCGGAGCCGCTTACTGGCCGGGCGATAAGCTCACCCATCCGCGCATCTTCGCCGGAGTCAAGGGAGGAATGATCGCCATCGACGCCATCACCGGAAAGGCTGCCACCGGCTTTGCCAGCGAGGGGCTGCTCGATCTCAAAAAGGGAGTTCTGGGTGATTTGCCGGACGGGCGCTTCTCTCTGCAATCTCCGCCCGCGATCTTTAAAAATATCGTGATAACCGGCAGCTCTAACGGCGAAGGAAACCCTTCCACCGGAGCCTACGGCGACATCCGCGGATGGGACGCCTATACCGGCAAACTCGTATGGACGTTCCACACCGTGCCGCGTCCCGGAGAAAGCGGTAACGAGACGTGGCCGCCCGGCGCTTGGAAAAACCGCTCCGGAACGAATGCCTGGGGATTTTTGACGGTTGATACCAAACGCGGCATGGTGTATATTCCGATCGGTTCTCCCACGTCGGATTTCTACGGAGCCGATCGTCACGGCGACGGTCTGTACGGCAATTCGCTGGTAGCGCTCGATGCGCTGACCGGCAAGCTGAAGTGGTATCAGCAACTTGTCCATCACGACCTGTGGGACTTCGATCCGGCCGCCGCTCCGATTTTATTCAATGCTTCAAGAAATGGCCGCACGATCCCCTCCGTCGCGCAGATCACCAAGATGGGAATTTTGTTTGCCTTCGACCGGGTTACGGGCAAGCCGCTCTACGGGATGGAGGAGCGGGCCGTTCCGCAGAGCACGGTGCCGGGTGAGAAGACGTCGCCCACGCAGCCCTTCCCGCTTAAGCCGCCGCCGCTATCCCGCACGGAATTCACCAAAGACGAAATTTACAGCCTGACGCCGGAGCACGCTGCCTTTTGCCGCGCGCTGTTTGAAAGAAATCAAATGCAAATCAGCCCCCTCTACACGCCGTTCGGGCTGGACAAGAATGTGCTGATGTTCCCCAGCACCCTCGGCGGGGGCGGCTGGGGAGGCATCTCCGCGGATCCCTCGCTTGGCTACCTGTTCACGAATGTCAACAACATGGGCCAGTGGGGGCACATGGAGAAGAAGGTTCATCCCACCACCGGCGCCCTCACTTATGTCCGCGCGGGCGAGTACGGCGCCTACGCGCGCTTCTGGAATCGCGAAACGCGAGTGCCCTGTACCAACCCGCCGTTTGGAGAACTGGTCGCGGTGGACACAAAGACCGGTGATATCGCCTGGCGCACACCGCTCGGCACCGTGCCCGAACTCGAGCAGAAAGGCATCACAAACACCGGCGCACCCAACCTCGGTGGCAGCATCGCCACTGCCGGAGGTCTGGTCTTCATCGCCGCAACCAGCGACAAACGCTTCCGCGCCTTCCACTCCAGGACCGGACGGCTCGCTTGGGAGCAGCCCCTCGACGCCAATGGTCACACGATCCCCATCACCTATCTGGGGAAAAACGGCATTCAGTACGTCGTCATCATGGCGGGTGGAGGCGGAGGCTACTTCGGGGGTACACCGGGTGACAGTGTGATGGCATTCGCAATCGGCGATGGTCCGGCGCCGGCTTTGGTCACATCCGTAGCGCCCATCGAGTCCCGCGCGGCCGTCCCTGCCGTGTTACCCGATGGTCCTGGAAAGGCGATTGTACAAAGGTCCTGCGGCGGAGCGTGCCACACGCTGCAAACGGTCCTCGCGGTACGCCGCGAGCGTACTGCCTGGGCCGCCATGGTGGATAACATGGTGGCTCGCGGCGCCAACGCAAACGAGAACGAAGTAAAGGCGATCGTCGAATATCTTGTCAAAAACTTCGGAAAGTAGCACCCGGATAGTCCGAATGAACACAAATCTTGTTTCAATCCTCCTCGCTGCCACCGCATTCGCGGCCGAGCCCTCCGTACAATCCAACGTGGTGTATGGCATGTACTCCGGCGCCGCCCTGCTGCTGGATGTTCACAGACCGGCCAATCCCAACGGCTTCGGAATCGTTTACGTTTCCGGAAGCGGTTGGACCGCGCCGGTGGCGTACTCCGCCCCTCCGCTGAAGTCCAATGGACAGTCGCTGCAATATGCCAAGCCATTGGTTGCCGCCGGCTACACGGTCTTCACGGTCAATCACCGCTCTGTGCCGCGCTTCCGCTATCCTGCTGCTGTCGAAGACGTGCAACGGGCGGTCCGCTTTATCCGCGCCCATGCGCCGGAGTTTGGGATTCGCCCTGACCGCATCGGAGCGGCGGGCGGTTCTTCGGGCGGCCACCTCGTCAGCATGCTCGGCACACTCGATGGGAATGGCACCCCAGGCGATCCCGACCCCGTAGAGCGCGAAAGCGCGAAGGTCCAATGTGTGGTGGCTCGCGCCGCCCCCACCAACTTCTTTCGGATGCGAACCGCCGGACTCTCCTTTCTCGGTATGGGCGCGCCCGCGGGCTCCGGACCCGAGGCAACGAAATCCGTCGAGTACCGGACCTATCGCGAAGCATCGCCTCTGTTTCACGTATCGCCCGGAGATCCTCCGATCCTGTTAATCCATGGCGACAAGGACGAATCGGTTCCTTTCGCGCAATCCGAGGAGATGGAAAAGGCACTCAAGGCTGCGGGCGTCACCGTGAAGCTCATCCGCATCGAGGGAGCCGGACATGGTCCGTCCTTCCCGGGAGCCACCAATCCACCAGACTATCTGGGCGAGATGGTGGCGTGGTTCAATCGTTATCTCGCCGGCAAACCGTAGGGGTGCTTACGAGCCGCTGGCATGAATACGCGGCTGAATGCGGCTACACTGAAACTAGCGCTCATGAGGTCCCTGGTTCTCGTCACCCTCGCAATCCCCATGCTTGTCCAAGCCGCTGAATCACCACAAAAAATATTCCCATACACCTACGACCAGCACGACTTTCCGAATGGACTCCGGCTCATCACCGTTCCCACGGATTACCCGAATGTCGTGTCGCTCTATATCGTGGTGCAGACCGGCTCCCGCAACGAGATTGAACCCGGCAAGAGCGGCTTTGCCCACTTCTTTGAACACGTGATGTTTCGAGGCACGAAGAACATGACGCCTGCCCAGTATGAGAAACACCTCAAGCAGATGGGCGCTTCTTCCAACGCCTCGACCTGGGACGACCGTACCTTCTACCACACCACCCTCTCGAAAGAAGATCTCGGGCTGATCCTCCGCCTGGAAGCCGATCGCTTTCAGAACCTTTCGTATTCGGAGGACGTGTTCCGTACCGAGGCGCTGGCCGTGCTCGGGGAATACAACAAATCCAGTGCCGAGCCGGGCGAAAAATTGAACGAAGTCCTTTTCGACACCGCCTTCGACAAACACACCTACAAACACACCACCATGGGTTTTCTGAAGGATATTCAGGACATGCCCAACCAGTACGCGTACAGTAAGACATTCTTCGACCGTTGGTACCGCCCGGAGTACACCACCATCATTGTGTCGGGCGACGTTACCGCCAGCGCCGTGCGTCCGTTGGTGGAGCAGTATTGGGGAAGTTGGAAGCGCGGCACCTACCAGGCCGTGATTCCAGCCGAGCCGCCTCACGATAAGCCGCGCCGGAATCACGTGGAGTGGCCGTCTCCGACGCTGCCGTTGCTGGTGGTGGCGCACCGCAACGCCGCCTACACCGAGGCTGCCATCGATGCGGCCGGGCTCGATGTTATCGGCCAGCTCGCCTTCTCCCGCAACTCCGCTTTGTATCGCAAGCTCGTCCTCGAAGAGCAGATTGTAGATTCGATGTCATTCGAAAATTTCGATCACGCCGACCCGAATCTCTTCCAGGTAACCGCCCGTGTCAAAAAGGCGGAAGATCTTCCGCGAGTGGAAAAAGAGATTCTCGCCGCCATCGCGGCGCTCCAGCAAATGCCCGTCTCCGCGGAGAAACTGGAAGCCGTGAAGAGACATCTGCGTTACGAGTTCGCGCTGAGGCTGAATAATAGCGAGGCGATTTCCGAAACACTGGCCCACTATGTGTCCCTGCGCCGCACTCCGGAGACGATCAATCGCCTCTTCGATCGGTACGCCCAACTGACACGGTCTGATCTGCAGAGTCTGGCCCGCAAGTACTTCGTCGAAAATGAGCGCATCACCGTCACGCTGGCGGCCAAAAAGTAGCATGCGCACCTTCCTCGTACATAACTTCGGATGCCGCGCCACCCAGGCCGACGGAGCAGCCATTGAGGGAATGCTCCGCCAGCAGGGCCTTGAAACCACGCAATCCAACTCCGATGCCGACCTGGTGATTCTCAATACCTGCACCGTCACCGCCGCCGCCGATGATGAAGTGCGCCAGGTGACCCGCCGCGTTCATCGCGAAAATCCCGACGCGCGCATCCTGATCACCGGCTGCTACGCCCAGCGCGCGCCGGAAGAACTCGCGGCCCTTCCCGGAGTCGCCTGGGTGGTGGGCAATTCCCACAAAATCCATATTCCCGGCCTCCTCACAGCGCCGTATCACGGGCAGATCCATGTGGGAGATATCTTCACCCAGCAGGAGTTTCTCTCCGCTCCGGTGGAAGATGCCGCCGGCGACCGCTCGCGTCCCAACCTGAAAATCCAGGATGGATGCAACAACCGCTGCTCGTTCTGCGTCATTCCTTCCGTCCGCGGACGCAGCCGCAGCGCCGGCGTTCCGCAAGTGATCGAACAGGTTCGGCATCTCGCAACAAAGTATAAGGAAATTGTTTTGAGCGGCATCAATCTTGGCCGCTGGGGCCGCGATCTGGAGGGCCGCCGCCGTCTGCCGGACCTTCTTCGCCTTCTGCTCGCCGAGACAGGGATCGAGCGCCTTCGCCTCAGCTCGGTCGAGCCCATGGATTTCTCCGATGACCTGCTTGGTCTGATGGCCGGCAATCCAAGAATCGCCAAGCATGTCCATGCCCCGCTGCAATCGGGTTCCGATACCGTGCTGCGCCGCATGCATCGCAAATACCGGCCGCGTCATTACGAGGATCGCATCCATAAAGCGCGCGAGTGGATGCCCGATGCCGCCATCGGAGCCGATGTCATGACCGGTTTCCCGGGCGAGACCGAAGACGAGTTTGAAGAGAGCCGCCGCTTCATCGAAAGTCTACCGTTTACCTACCTCCACGTATTCACGTATTCCGAGCGTCCGGGGACGCCTGCCGCTTCGTCTGCAAATCCCGTGCCCGTTCCGGTGCGGAAACAGAGAAATCGCATTCTACGCGACATAGCGGCGGAAAAAAATTTCGAATTCCGGCGGCGTATGCCCGGCAGAACCCTCTCGGCGGTCACGCTGGATCACTCCGCAAGCGCTCTCAGCGGCAATTATCTCAAAGTCGAATTGAGCCGCCCCCGCCCGGCGAATCAGATGATCGATGTGACCATCGGCGGCCTCACGGAGCACGGTCTCCTCGAAGCGGCTCCGTTCCGGGTGCTTTGACACGAGGTATCGATGAAGTTCTGCTGGACATTTTTCCTCATGGCTACGACACTTTTCGCCGGCCCGGCGATCGCTCAGCCCGGCAAATCTCCGCTGATCACTCTGCGTCTGGTCTTCCGTACCGGCGCGGCCGTCGATCCACAAGGCAAGGAAGGCCTCGCGTCCCTGACGGCTGCCATGGTGGCCGAAGGCGGCACGCGCCGCATGACGTATCAGCAGATTATCGATGCGTTGTTTCCTATGGCTACCAACATCGAATGGCAGGTGGATAAGGAAATGACTACCTTCGGCGCCGAGACGCATCTCGATAACCTCGAGAAATTCTACGCCATCTTCCGCGAGATGCTGATCGAGCCCGGCTGGCGCGATGAGGATCTCCGCCGGCTTAAAGACGAGGCGGTTAACTTTCTTCAGAACTCTCTTCGCAGCGCCAATGATGAAGAGTTGGGAAAGGAAGTTCTTTACCAGGAAATCTATAAGGACCACCCTTACGGCCATCATAATATGGGCCGCGTGGCGGCTATTCGCTCGCTTACTCTCGACGACCTCAAGCAGTTTTACCGTGCGAATTACACCCAGTCCAACCTCACCGTCGCCATCGCGGGCAACTATCCAACGAGCTTTCCAGCCCGCATGCAGAAGGATTTCGCAAAGCTGCCTAAGGGCAAAGCCTCCGCTGCCCGACTGCCCGCGCCCAAGCCGCTTCAAGGGCGGCGCCTCACGATGGTCCAGAAGGAGACCCGCTCCGTCGCCATCTCAATGGGCTTTCCCATCGAGGTGATCCGGGGGCACGCCGATTACGTTCCGCTGCTCGTCGCACAGAGTTACCTCGGCCAACATCGGACCAGCGGCGTTCGCCTGTTTGACCGCATGCGCGAAATCCGCGGCCTCAACTACGGCGACTATGCTTACATCGAGTACTTTCCACGCGGGATGTTCCAGTTCGAGCCCGATCCGAATCTTGCCCGCCGGCAGCAGATCTTCCAACTGTGGATTCGTCCCGTGGTTCCGGAAAACGCTCACTTTACATTGCGGCTGGCGATGTTTGAGCTCGAACGTCTTTATCGCGACGGCCTGAATGAAGAGCAGTTCGAGAAGACCAGAAACTTCCTCTCGAAGTACGTAAACCTGCTCACCAAAACCAAGCGCGCCGAGTTGGGCTATGCCATCGATAGCCAGTTCTACGGAATCCCCGATTACAACAGCTATCTCAAAAGCGCCTTAGCCCGGACCACCCGCGAAGCGGTCAACGCCGCAATCCGTAAGCATCTCTCCCCGGAAAACATCACGATCGTGCTGGTAGGCCAGGATTGTGCAAAGCTGCGCGATGCGATTGTGTCGCAGGCCGCTTCCCCAATCTCTTACAATTCCCCCAAGCCGGACGACATTCTGGAAGAGGACAAGATGGTCGAGAAATTGCCGCTGCGCATCAAGGCGGAGAATATCCGGATCATCAAGGTCGAGACGATCTTCGAGTAACGCACCGGCCGCGCGGAAGCATCGTTACCGCTCGGCCAGGTCTGCCTGGAACACCCTGCGATACTCCTTGAACTCTTCGGAAAGCATGGGCCCCAGCGAGGCCATCTGCGAGGCCGCTTCCTGCTCCTCCTGAAACGTCAGTTCCACCGTGCGGTATGCCATCTGGCATGCTTCCACGATTTCGCCGCCATAGAGCGCGGCCTGATCGAGCATCAGGTTTGCCCGCTGTAGCAATTGCTGCGCCGATTCCACCCGCACCGCCGCTTCGTCGAACATCGATTGCCGCGAACCGAGCTCCACATGCCCGGCAAAAGTACGGGTGAAGTCGCCCCACCGCTCCAGCACGATGAGGGCGCCGTAGCGATGCTTATCGAGCTGCATTTCATAGGCGAAGGCCGAGCCTTTGCGTTTCCCTTCCAGCCGCCGCAGATAATTCAGCGCCGAGTTCAACTCCCCGCTGAGCGTATCGGTAAAGGCACTGACGCAGCCGAGAAATTGGTTCTCGTTGAGCGAAAGAAAACGGGTAATCTGCATTAGCTCGCCACGTGAGTGCCGAGCGCCTTCATGATCTCCTCGCGGCTGACGGACTCCCCCGTGTTCATCCGCGCCAGCAGTCCGTCGATGATCTCTTTCGCCTCGTCCTTGCCGAAATTCTTCAGGAACCCGTCCATGAAGTGCTCTCCAGCCATCGCCCGGTTGATCTCGGTCTCTTTGTTGTGATCCTGCAGCTCCGTAAAGTAAACGACGCGGAACTTTCCCGTGTACGTACTCTCGCGGTAAATCTCAAACATCGTCTTGTCGGATTCAAAAGCCATTCATGTCGAAGGTAACACACTGACGGTCATTTCTTCACCGCGGCCAGCCAGTTCACCACTACGGTCAATGACGGCTCGGGTTGTTCGCCTTCGTTGCTGCTGACCAGAAACCCTCGTTTCCTTAAAGTTGCAAAGGAGGGCGGTCGCCGGCGGGGGTGAGAGCGCGCACCTCCACCGAAAAAAGGATGCCTTCCAGTCTACAACGCCGGACTAATGATTGCCGGCGAAGGTCTTCACCCCACTTCGAAGGGGAAGCGCGTCAAGTTTTCCGGAGGCGAGCGCATCGTCATCGATGGTCCGTTCACCGAAACGAAGGAGCTGATTGCCGGCTTCTGGCTATGGCGGGTCAAATCCATGGAAGAGGCTATTGAATGGGTCAAGCGGTGCCCAAACCCTCATGGCACGGAGACCGAGATTGAGATTCGCCCGGTCTTCGAGGCGGAGGATTTCGGTTCCGGGTTTACGCCAGAGCTTAGGGGCCACGCAACAATAAGCAGACATTCGCAATGGGAACTCTGACATAAGTACGATTCTGGCTGGGTGGCTGTCAGTTTGTCAGTTGCGCTTCTGGACCCTATCCGCAAAGCTTCCGAGCGGTTCGTCGCTCTTCT
>DATLCW010000164.1:0-28835 GCA_035526195.1 Bryobacteraceae bacterium | reverse complement strand
ACTTCTATGACAAAGCGACTATACGAGCACCGAGGGCCTCCTGATTGTCTTACCCAACCGTAACGGACGGAGTTTATGGTTGAAAAGTACTTCACAACGTAATGTACGTACTTTATACTTCCCTTTAACTTCGTCGGCGTGGAGGAACAAACGCTTATGCAAACGAACATGCTGTTCGCAACGTTACTGACACTCATTCTGGTTAACGCCGGCTACTCCCAGACGCTTGACAAAGCTAAACTCGACCAGCTTTTTGACCGGCTCCTCGAAAAGAATAAGGGGATGGGCAGCCTGACTCTCGCCAAGGACGGCGCCGTTCTCTACAGCCGCTCCTTTGGCTATAGACAGATCAACGGGACCGAAAAGAAACCTTTGACGGGAGAGACGAAATACGGGATCGCCTCGATCACAAAAATGTTCACCGCCGTGATGATCTTTCAGATCGTCGAGGAAGGGAAATTAAAGCTCACCGATACCCTCGACAAGTTCTTTCCGCAGATCCCGAACGCCGCCAGAATCACGATCGGACAGATCCTTGCGCACCGCAGCGGCATCCATAACCTCGAGCCCGATCTCTCAAAACAGCCTCAAGCAGATGACAACGATAAAGGACGGCGAGGGTTTGGAATGGAACCCTTCCCGTTCGCCGGCAAAACCCTCTACGGGCACGCGGGCGGGAGCTTCAGCTCTGGAGCGTGGCTGGCTTACTTTCCGGAAGAAAGGCTGGCCCTTGCCTATACGACGAACGCGAAGATCTACCCGGTGCGCAATATCGTGAGCGGCGTTTTCGATATTTACTGGAACCGACCGTTTCAGATCTCCGCATTGGACGCGGCCGCCGTCAGCCCGGAAGTTCTGGACCGATACGCCGGCGTTTACACGATCTCAGGAACTCCCGCGAAAATGACGGTGACCCGGGATGGAGCGACGCTTTACATTCAAGCCGGGGCCGAGTCATCCGGTGTCCCGCTCGAAGCAACTGCAGAAGACAAATTCGAGATCGATCCTGGCGTCGTCTTCGAATTCGACGCCGCGAAAGGCCAGCTGACGATCAAACGAGCCAAAGGGGACAGGGTTTTCACAAAGGAAAAATAGCCAGCATACAAATCAGGGGCGCTTGGTAGGCCGGGTAGGCCTGTACCGCGAGAATGCCGTTTTGGGAAGCGATAACCTGTTGCCAAGCGCGGCGGGCGGCGTCCGCGGTGTGACCGCGCGAGTATTTCTGAAAGGAAACGCGGGGCTTAGTGCACCGCTTCCAGTCCGATCACGGAAACGATGAGTCCCAACTCGCGGCCTTCCAACTGGCCCGCCTGCAGGTAGTGGTCAAGACTGAACTCCGCCGTGACCGCGCCGCCTTTCAAAGCCGAGGCGGGCACGTGGCGGCGATAGATGTAATCCCCGTTTTTGGTGTACGTCTGCCCCTCGACCGGCGTTCCATTGACATTCGCCGCCAGCCGCACGCTGTGTACTCGCGACACAACCGATTCTGCCAGGGAGAATCGCAGCACGAGGTAGGCTCCGTCTTTTTCCGCATTGAGCGGCGGACGCAGCGTCACGGAAAAACGGCCCTTGGTCCAGCGCCAGGCATTGCCTTCCAGCGCATGGAAACCATTCCCTAATTGCAGGAAGCTTTTGTCGTCGGCGACATGCACCATCGACCGTAGAGCGGAATCGTCTTCATCGAGCGCTCCGGCACGGACCCGCTTCGGCTTGTTGCATCCGGCAACAAAAGAAGCAGCCAGCGCCACAAGCATCAATCGCCGCATTTCTCCACTTGCACCAGGCAGCTATAGAAGGTGGCTCCGCCCCCGATATCGGTCAGCTTAGGCGATGCCAGTGTGTTGATTCCCTGACGGTTAGCCGATTTCTTGGGCCAGCGCACAGCGGGCGCCCGGATCACGCCTTTCCGCACCGCGCCACTTACCGAAGCCTGCAACATCACCGCGCCGCGATTGTTGAAAATTCGCACCAGGTCGCCGTCGACGATGCCGCGAGCGGCGGCGTCCTCGGTATGCATCCACAGCTTTGCGGTCTCCTGATCTGTTTTCGCCCGGTGTCCGAAGGTGGAATTCATGCTGTTGTCATTCTTTGACGACACCATCTCCAGCGGATACTTCTGCCGCAGCCGCTCATCGCCCAGCCTGGATTCCACCGGCGGCACGTAGTGCAGGGTGTTCGCTTTGAACTCGCACTTACCATCCGGAGTACCGTATCCACCGTTGGCAAAAGGTTGAAACGGCTCACCGGGTTTCGAGACGTGCAGGCGCACGAAATGTTCGCTTTCCAATTGCTCGAGCGTGATGCCCTTTACAAAGGGATGCTCGGAGCGGAGCAGCGTGCGGATCATGTCGTCCTCGCTGTCGAGGAAGCAGGCGTCTTCTAATCCCATTCGTTCCGCCAACAGGCGGAAAATCTCTACATTCGATTTTGTCTCGCCCGGCGCCGGCAGCACCGGCCGCGCCATTTGCAGATAGTGGTGGCCATAGGCGAAATAGAGGTCGGTGTGTTCGAGGAACGTGGTCACCGGCAGCACGATATCGGCGTAGTCCGCGGTGTCGGTCTGGAACTGCTCCAAAACGACGGTAAACAGATCCTGGCGGGCCAACCCGCGGCGTACACGGCCTTCATCCGGAGCAATGGCCGCCGGATTGGAGTTGTACACCACCATCGCATGCACCCGCGGGCTGTCTACCTCATTTAGTACTGCGCCCAGCTCGCTCATGTTCAACAGCCTGGCTTCCCGTCCTAACGCTGATTTTTGCTGGAGCCCGGGCATCTCCAGATCCGCACGGTTCACGTGGAACGCTTGAGAAGTGGATAGCTGCAGCCCGCCGCCCACGTCCTTCCACGAACCGGTGAGCACCGGCAGATAAGCGATGGCTTGGATGGCCCGGCCGCCGCGCTCGCTGCGCTGCACGCCATAGTTCAAACGAATCGCGGCCGGCCGGGTGGAGGCATAGAGCCGCGCCAGCTCCAGGATGTCCTCCTTATCGATTCCAGTCAGCGAGGCGACACGGTCCGGGGGATAGTCCCGCACATAACGGCGCAACTCTTCAAAGCCGCGTGTGTGGGCATTCACGTATTCGGCGTCATGCAGATTCTCACCGATAATTACGTGCATCAGTCCCAGAGCAAGAGCGAGGTCGGTGCCAGGGTAAATACGGAAGAGCTTGTCGGCCGCCGCGCCGGTGCGGTTCTTCACCGGATCGATGACGAAGAGCTTTGCGCCATTACGGCGCGCTTCCTGCACGAACGGCCATAGATGGACATTGGTTCCGAGGATGTTCGCGCCCCAGGCAATAATCAACTTGGAATGCCGGAACTGCTCCGGCTCGGTGCCATAACGGACGCCAAGGGCTTCGGTCATCCCGGCCATTCCCGCGGAGGAGCAGATGGTTCGATCCAAACGCGAGGCGCCGAGGCGGTGAAAGAAGCGCCGGTCCATGCCGGAGCCCTGGAGATAACCCATCGTGCCCGCATAGCTGTAGGGAAGGATCGCTTCGGTGCCATGCTCGTCCGCCACCCGTTGCAGGCTGGACGCAATGGTATCGAGAGCTTCGTCCCAGCCGATGCGGGTGAAGCGGCCTTCCCCCTTGGCTCCCGTGCGTTTCAGCGGGAACAGCAGCCGCTCGGGATTATACTCGCGCTCGAGGTAACCGGTAACCTTGGCGCAGAGGAACCCGCGCGTCACCGGATGATCGGGATTGCCACGAATCCGCGTCCCTTTGCCGTCCTCAATCGTCACCAGCAGGGAACAACAATCGGGGCAATCGAGTGCGCAAACACTGGTAAGGGTGGCCACCTCCAAATTGTGGCATAGGCTTTTGCCATGTGCGACCCTGGATCTTTGATCTCCTGCCAGAATCTCACCCGCCGCTACGGCACCACCAACGTCGTCGATTCCATTAGTTTCGATCTTGCGCCGGGAAGTATCTGCGCCTTCCTGGGGCCGAACGGGGCGGGGAAATCGACGACGGTGAAAATGCTGACGGGACTCCTGCGACCGACCAGGGGCCGGGCCACAGTCGCGAACCTTGATGTGTTGGAGCAGACTACGGAGCTGAAGCGGCTGGTCGGCGTGCTGCCGGAGCACCTCGGCCTGTTCGACCACTTGACGGTGGAAGAGCATCTCCACATGTCCGGTGCGATTTACGGGTTATCGAAAGAGGAAACGCGCAGCCGCGCCGATCAGCTTCTGCGGGCGCTGGTCCTGGAACATGGCCGCAACACCTTCGCGGATCACTGTTCTCATGGCATGCGGAAGAAGACCGCGCTGGCGCTGGCGCTGTTGCACAACCCGCGAGTGCTGTTTCTCGACGAGCCGTTCGAAGGGATCGATCCAGTCACGTCGAAAACCATCCGCGACCTGCTGGTTCGGCTTTCCCGGCGCGGGGTGACGTGCTTTTTCACTTCGCACATTCTTTCTATTGTGCAGAGTATAGCCACGCATTACATCCTGATCCGTGAGGGCCGTATTGTGTGGAACTCTCCCGCCGGCGAACTGCCTGCTTCGCTCGAGGCGATGTACTTCGAATTGGTAGAGGCTCCGAAATCAGAGGATCTTCCTTGGCTCGGATCGCACCGATCTTAAAAGCGCTGGCCACGGTCACTTGGCGGGAGCTGCGTTCCTTGAACGCCGTCACCGCCAACAATTTCTTTCTGTTCACGTTCGCCCTGTTCGCGCTGCAGCCGCCGAGCGCCGTGTTTCTCCAAGTGATCCTCGGGCTGCTGCTGTTCTTTCCGTTGAGCGCCGATCCGATGCGCAAGATTCCGCCGGACCGGTTGGCGTTGCTGCCCCTCAGCGGCGGCGAGTTGATCCGCTTGCGGGCGATGAGCATTTTTCTGAGTCCGGTGATCTGGCTGATCGCCGGAGTGTTGATCTGGGGCGGCAGCCGCTTCCGCGGGCTTTCCTATCAACTGCTTTTTCTGGCGGTGTTTGCGAATGCCGCCACGCTGCTGGCGGAACGTTTTCTCGAGGAGGTTCCGCGGCTCAACCTGATTCGCGACATTCCGCAATTTCCAAGTTCGCTGGGAGGTCTGATCCGCAAGAACATCCGCGAGATGCTGCACGTGCTGGATCCTTATGCCGGCCTCGTTTTGACGATCAGCGGCGTGGTATACCGGTTCGCGGCGAATCATCCGGAGCCGGAGGCATTGTTCGGAATCACGATGCTCGCGGTGTTGTCGTTGAGCACGTATGGGCAGCGGCTGTTTGCGCTCGATTCCGCGTTCACCCGCTATTATCTGATGCCTCTGAAGGGCTGGCAGGTTCTGCTCGCCAAGGATATTGCGTTTCTGGTGGTGCTGCTGGTGCTGGTGCTGCCGCTGGCCCCGCTCGCCGGAATTGCGGCAGGACTGGCGGTGCTTGCCGTGGGCCATCAGCCGAGCGTGATGCTTCCCTCGGCCCAGTCCCGCTGGAGGTTCGTGGCGGGCGCCTCCATCACGCACGGTATCGTACAGACAATCTGTATGTTCGGAGCGGGAACGCTGACGTATCGCTCCAGCCCCTTGATCCTCGTGCCGTGTGCGGTGTTGTGGGTGCTTTCGCTGTTCTACTTCGGATGGCGATTCGACCGCCGCTGATCCAGCGGGGCGCAGTATACTGAAGGTGCGTGAAAGCCATCCCCTCTGTTCTCATCATGATGCTGCTCGTTTGGGCGGCGGCAGCCGCTCCAGCAACACCCAGGAAACCTGCTCCAGCCGCCAGGAAGACCACTTCCTTTACGCCGAAAAGCGTTCCCAAACGCTCGTACTCTTCGACGTCGAGGAAGACCGCTGCCGCAAAGTCAAAGGCACCTATTTCGCGAAAGGCGGCCAGACCAACGCCGCGTTATTACGGGCAGAGTGAGCCGGCCCCCGAGCGCTACCGGGAGATCCAGCAGGCATTAGTGGAACGCGGGTACCTACGGACAGACCCCAATGGCAGATGGGACGCGGATTCCGCGGATGCTCTCGCGCGGTTCCAGCGCAATCAGAATCTGGAATCGAATGGAAAACTGGATTCCCTGTCGCTGATTGCCCTCGGCCTCGGTCCGAAGCGGACGGTCACGGCGCAGACAAGACCGCAATGATCATCGGTGTCGCGAAAGAGATCAAGGACCATGAAACACGTGTCGGTCTGGTGCCGAGCGGCGTGTGTACGCTGATCGAGCACGGCCACCGCGTCCTTGTCGAGACCAATGCCGGGAGCGGCAGCAGCATCCCCGATTCGGAGTACGCCGCGGCGGGCGCGGAGATCGTGAAGACGGCGACAGAGATCTGGAGCAAGGCGGACCTTGTCGTCAAGGTGAAGGAGCCGCAACCTTCTGAGTCGGCGCACTTCCGGCCCGGCCTGATTCTGTTCACCTACCTCCATCTGGCCCCGCTTCCGGAGTTGACTTCCGACCTCCTCCAGTCGCGGGTCACAGCGGTCGCCTATGAGACCATTCGCGAGCCCGACGGGTCGCTGCCGCTGCTGACACCGATGAGTGAAGTGGCCGGGCGGATGTCCGTGCAAGTAGGTGCGCAATATTTGGAAGCTCCCAATGGCGGGCGGGGAATCCTGCTGGGTGGAATCCCCGGGGTGGCGCCGGCGAACGTTGTTATCCTGGGCGGCGGGGTGGTGGGCCACAACGCAGCGAAGATCGCCACGGGCCTGGGAGCGGATGTCACGCTGATTGACCGGAATTTGAACCGGCTGCGCGAGATCGACGATATTTTTAACGGGCATGTGATGACGCTGGCCTCGAATTCCTACAACATCAGCGAGGCGGTGAAAAATGCCGATATGGTGGTGGGAGCGGTGCTGGTGCCGGGAGCGTCGGCTCCGCGCCTGGTGCGCCGGGAAATGATTGCGCGGATGAAAAAGGGAGCGGTGGTGGTGGATGTAGCGATCGATCAGGGCGGTTGTTTTGAGACGTCCCGCGCTACGACCCATTCCGAGCCCACCTACTTCGTGGACGGAGTGCTTCATTACTGCGTGAGTAACATGCCCGCCGCAGTGCCGCATACTTCGACGCTCGGACTCACCAACGCCACTCTGCCATACCTGTTGGCTATCGCGGACGAGGGACTGGAGAACGCCTGCCATAAGAACAAGGCCATTTGCGAAGGCGTGAATACGTATCAGGGAGAGATCGTATATGGCGGCGTGGCGGAATCCCAGGGCCGCGGCTGGAAGTCCCTTACAAGCGTGATGTAGATTTAGGTAAAAATACCTGTGCGAAAGTCTTGAAATTTCGCCCGGTTTGCTTTTCACTATATATATGAGAAAAGTCCAGATCTTCGTGTTGGCCACCCTTGTCCTGACAGGCTGCAGCAAGAAAGCGGCGGTATCGAGACCGCCCCAGACCCCGAGTTCGCCCACTGCTACCGCGAATGCCTCCAACACGGCAGGCGCTTCCCGGCAGGCGGCGGCCCTGCCGGCCAGAGCCCAATCCCGCCCGGAGGGCGAGGGGGATCGCGCGCTGACAAGCGCGCTCGACAACCTGAATGCCGTGCTGGAACACGCCTTCTTCGACTTCGACCGCTACTCGCTGCGTAGCGATGCCACGGCCGCACTGACGAAGGACGCAACCGTGGTGCGTACGGCTCTGCAAACCGATCGAAGTTTGAAGCTGAAAGTGGAAGGCCATAGCGATGAGCGCGGCTCCGCCGAGTACAATCTCGCCTTAGCCGACCGCCGCGCCCATGAAGCCAAGGAGTTCCTGTCCCAACTGGGAATCCCTGCTGACCGGGTGGAGACGGCCAGTTTCGGGGAAGAGCGCCCTCTTTGTACCGAGGCGACCGAGGATTGCTGGCAGAAAAACCGCCGCGCCCACGTCTCTTATCGCCGGTAACGGGTTCGGCCTCTTCTAGGGAACCTGCCACTGGCCGGTCACGAACCAGACCATTTGCCGCGCGCCAAACCGTTCCTAACCGGATACGGCATGGCTGTGTGTGATGTTTCGCGGTTTTGCGGAAGCGTCTGAGGCGTTGTTCCTATGGAATTTTCTGCGGGTCGGTCGCCACGGCGCTTTACAACAGCAAAAATACAAGACACGCCACAGCAATGGGCACCGCATAGGGCAATCGGGGCGACGCGGCATGATCCAGGGACAACTCGGCATTTCGTTCATACGGCGCTCGCAACTGAGCGACTTCCCGCAGAATAATCGCGCAATTCCGGAGCGCCCGTCCGAGGCCGCCTTTCCATAAAAGCAAACCCAGCGCCGAGACCCCGCCAATCATCGCTGTCAGAATAAAAATCACGAACGTGTTCGCCGGTCCGGCGATGGCGCCCACTGAGGCCATCAACTTCACATCGCCCCCACCCATGCCGCGCAGCAGAAACAGGGGCATGAAGATCGCTAGCCCCAACGCGAAGCCCAACGCCGACGCCTTTGCTCCGGCCCATCCACTCAACCCGCACTGCAGTGCGAAGCCCGCTATCGCACCCGCGGCCACCAGCCAGTTGGGGATGCGCCGGGTGAGTACATCGGCCGTCCCCGCCGCGATAACCAATAAGGCCAGCGCAACCCCAAGTGACGGCGCCAGGTGGGTCATCAGTAGAGGCGAACACCGCGCGGGCCGGGCGGAGTATGCATGTGCACGGTATCGACGAAGCGCACTTTATTGGTGCACATGGTGAGCACCAGGGAATGCGTACGGCAGCCTTGTCCAAAAAAACGCACGCCTCGCAGCAGCGCTCCCTCGGTGACGCCGGTAGCGGCGAAAACAATGCTGCGCCCGGAAGCCAGATCGCGTGCCGAATAGACGCGTCGAGGATCGCGGATGCCCATGCTCGTGATGCGCTCCTCGAGTTCCGGCGTGTCGATGACCAGCCGCCCCACCATTGCTCCATGCAGACAGCGGATCGCGGCGGCCGTGATCACTCCTTCCGGCGCGCCTCCGGTACCCATCACCGCATGAACGCCGGTCCCGCGGACGGCAACCGCGATGCCTGCCGAAAGGTCGCCATCCGGTATCAGCCGGATGCGCGCGCCGGCCGCGCGAATTTCCTGAATTAACTTGCTGTGACGCGGCCGGTCGAGCACTACCACCACCAGATCCTGCACCCGCCGGTCCATGCAGCGCGCAATCTCCTTCAAATTCTCTTCCACGGGAGCGTCCAGGTCGAGCGAGCCGCGGCAGGCGGGCCCGGCGATGATCTTCTCCATATAACAATCCGGTGCGTGCAGCAGTCCGCCCTTCTCCGATGCGGCGAGTACGGAGATGGCATTTGGAGTCCCCAGCGCGCAAAGATTGGTGCCTTCGAGCGGATCGACCGCAATATCCACTTCCGGATAACCGGCTCCATCCTCGCAGGGCGCGCCCACCCGTTCGCCGATATAGAGCATGGGAGCCTTATCGCGTTCGCCCTCGCCGATGACGATATTGCCGGCAAATGGGATGCGCTCGAACGCGCTGCGCATGGCCTGCACTGCGACCTGATCGGATTTGTCCCGTTCGCCTTCACCCATGGTGCGCGCCGATGCGATGGCCGCTTCCTCCACCACCTGGACGAGTTCGAGTGCAAGGTTCGCTTCAAATTTCAGGGCTTCCAATGGAAATCTCCCGTCAGGCGGGCGGCCTCTTCGTATGCCAGCCGGTCTGCGACTGGAACGCCTTGCCTACCGCCACTATCTTATTCTCACTGAACGGCGGTCCGATCAACGAGATACCAATCGGCATATTTTCGGCAAATCCACAGGGCAGGGAGATCGCCGGCAACCCGGCGAGATTGCCCGCCGGGATGATCGGAGTTGGCGGAACGCCGGGCTTATCGAGCGGCTCCGACAGTTTGTTCGCTCCGGTGCTGCGAGAGGGGGCCAGCAGCAGGTCTACGTCATAAAACAATTTCGCCATTTCCTGTTGCATCAGGCGCCGCAGGCGCATCGTACGCAGGTAGTCTTTGGCGAGCACTTCCTGGCTTACTTTGATGCCCGCGATCTGCCGCCGGTCGGCCAGCTCGTCCACCCTCCCGCTGGCCACCAGCTCCTCGAACACGGAGCCCATTTCGGAGCTGATGATTGTGGCCACCATCGCGCCATAGGGAAAATCGGGGAGCTTCGTCTCACTCATCTGCGCGCCAAGCCCGCGGATCGCCTCCAGCGCTTTCGCGAAGCCGGCGCGCGCTTCCGGCACGACTCCCTCCAGGAAATCCGCCGGATGGTAGCCGATGCGCATCTCCTTGATCGCGGGAGCGAATTGCGGCGTGTAATAGAAGCGTTTACCGGAGGAGGCGGGGTCGTCCCCATCGCCGCCGGCTATGGCTTGCAGCACCAAGGCGCAATCTTCGGCCGAGCGCGCCATGGGGCCCACTTTATCGAGAGTCCATGACAGAGGCATGCAGCCGGCACGGCTCACCAGGCCGTAGGTGGGCCGTAGACCGGTGATGCCGCAGTACGCGGCCGGGGTGACGATGGAGCCCGAAGTCTCCGAGCCCAAGGCATAGGGCACGAGCCCCGCGGCCACCGCGCTGCCGGAACCGCTCGAAGATCCGCCGGACCAGCGTGTTCGATCCCAAGGGTTAATTCCGGGTCCTTGCAGCGAGGCCGCGGCAAAGCGGTATCCGCCGCCGCCGGCCAGCTCCACCATGGACAGTTTGCCGATCAAAACCGCTCCGGCTTTGTTCAGCCGCTTTACCACCGAAGCATCGTCTTCGAACATTTGCGCGGCATACGGCTTTGCGCCCCAAGTCGTGGGTCCACCGGCGACGGCGATCAGATCTTTCGCGCCATAGGGGACGCCGTGCAGGGGGGATCGCACGCGTCCGCGCATCAGGTCGCCATCCGCTTCATGGGCCTTGCGGATCGCCTGCTCGCGTAGGGAAAGCGCGAGCGCGTTGTAACGCGGGCCGAGACGCTCCAGCCGGTCACAAAAAGCCCGCGTCAACTCCACGCAGGTATATTCCTTGGCTATGATGGCAGACTGTATCGCGGAGATGGAAGAAAAAAAGACGTCGTCGCCGAAAGTTGCCATGGGCAGCCTGACCTGAGCCCTCCATCATACCGGAACCGAGCTTTGGCCGGGAAATGTATTCCGCCGGCAGGCGAAAACGAGTCTAAACGGAATTTACCTTCTGCCATTTTCTCAACAGCAGCCAATACACCAGCGTGCAGGCGAGCGGATGCATCAGACCGGCCGTGAAGAAGATCGGAGAATACGAATAGTTCTGCACCACGTATCCCGTTCCGAGATTGGCGATCATGCCTCCAATCGCGCCACCCATGCCGGAGAGTCCGCTGGCCGTCCCCACGCGCGACCCGGGAAACATGTCGGTCGGCAGCGTTAACAGATTGGAAATCCAAAGCGCGTGGCCCATCATCACGACGCAGATGACGGCAATGGCCATCCAGGCCTCGGGCACGCGCGGAGCAAAGATCGCGATGGGCATCATGCTCGACCCGAGAATCAGAACCAGCGTGCGGGCACGAATCCATTTCCATCCATGGCGAATCAGGTATCCCGAGAGCCACCCGCCAAAGATGTAGCCGACGTCGCCGAAGATGAACGGCACCCACGCGTACTTGCCGACCATCGCCAGATCGAAGCCGCGCTCTTTGCGCAGATACTCCGGGAGCCAGAAAATTACAAAGTATACGACCGGGTCGGTAAAGAATCGCGCCAGGATCAGCGAGTAGCATTCGCGCATCCGCAGAATGCGCAGCCATTCACCTTTCGGCTGTTTGGCCGGCAGCGATTCTTCGGGCGGGCGCACCTTACCTCTTAGAAAGTTCCACTCGCGCTCGGTGATGAACCTGCTGAGATGTGGCGGCTGGTAAAGGATCAGCCAGAAGATCAGCCACACGAATCCCATGGAACCGACGGCGACAAATGCGGTGCGCCATCCGAAGTGTAAAGTCAGGGCCGCGACCATCGGTGGGGCGAGCGCGGAACCCAACGACGACCCGGCGTTGAACAGGCCGATCCCCAGCGCCCGCTGCTCCAGGGGAAACCATTCCGCAACCGCTTTGGCGGCGGCCGGCCAGTTGCCGGGCTCCGCCAGTCCGAGCAGGAACCTCCAGAAAGAAAGCGACCATTTGCCGGTGGCGGTCGCGAGTCCAACCGCCGCGAATGACCATGCGGTTACGAACACGGCGAAACTTTTGCGTGTGCCCAGGCGGTCACAGATCGGGCCTGAGGCGGCATACATGATCGCGTAGGCGAACATGAACCAGAAGACTACGTAGCCGTAGTCCTGCTCGCTCATCCCGAACTCGGCACGCAGTGTGGGGGCAACCACGGACAGCGCCAGCCGGTCGGCGTAGTTGATCATGGTGGCAAGCAAAAGCATCCCGGCGATGACGTAACGGAAGTTGGGGATGCGCATAAAAGAGTCTCCCAAGTTATCACAATGCTAGAATTTCCCTTCATGGCTGAATACGCGATTGGTGTTGATTTAGGCGGTACCAACCTGAAAGCGGCGGCGATTTCGTCGACCGGCGGGATGCTGGGCAGATCGAACGCGACCACCGACCTCACGCAAGGTCCGGAGCGCGTGGTGGAGGATATCGTGAGCTGCATCAAATCCATTCGCGACCGTTTCGAAGGCCAACGTTTGGCGGGAGTGGGAATCGGCGTGCCGGGATTTATCCGCATTGCCGAAGGGTTCATCGTCGGATCGCACAATCTGCCGCCCTTGAACAATTACCCGATTCGCGACCGCATTGAAGAACAGTTGGGAACGCCGGTGATTTTAGAGAACGATGCCAATGCGGCGGCGTTGGGCGAGAAATGGATGGGCGCGGGCAAGGATGTGGATGACCTGGTGCTGCTCACGCTGGGCACCGGCATCGGCGGCGGTATCATTTCGAACGGCCGGGTGCTGCACGGCTTCATCGGCATGGCCGGGGAACTGGGCCACCTGACGGTAGTTCCCAATGGAAACCCTTGTGGCTGCGGAAACAAAGGGTGTTTGGAAAAGCATGCGTCTGCCACCGCCATCGAGAGCATGGCCAACCTGCTGGCGCTGGGAGAAAAGGTGAGCGCCAAGGAGGTGTTCGACCTCGCCGTCCAGGGTGAGGAGCGGGCCGTCCGGATCTTTCAAAGCGTGGGCCAATCGCTGGGGATCGCGCTGGCGATGCTGATCAACACATTCAACTATCCGCTTTACCTGATGAGCGGCGGAGTTCTTCCCGCCTGGGATTTTTTCTATCCAGCGTTGATTGAGGAGGTACAATGGCGAAGCTTCACTTACCGGAACACAAACACCCGCATCGAGAAAGCGGTGCTCGGTTACGACGCGGGACTCTACGGAGCGGCGTATCTGCCGATGCTGGCGCAGCAGGATGCCAGGAAATAGCGCGCCGCGGCTTCCTGGCGCTGATCGGCACGCTGGCGGCTCAGGGTGCGCAGACGGGCGCCGCGCGTCCCTACGATCTGCTGATTCGCGGCGGAAGGGTGGTGGATCCCTCGCAGAATTTATCGGCAGAGGTGGATGTAGCGGTGGCCGGAGGAAAGGTGGCAAGGCTGGCGGCCAATATCAATCCGGCGGAAGCGCGGCAAGTATTGGACGCGCGCGGCAAGATTGTCACGCCGGGACTGATCGATGTCCACGTTCACGTGTATGACGGCGTGGCTCCGCTTGGCATTCCCGCGGACCCGAACTGTATCGCCCGTGGAGCGACTACGGTAGTCGATGCCGGCTCTTCGGGCGCGCACACCTTTCCCGGATTCCGGCAATACGTGGTGCGCATGGTGGAGACGAGGGTATTCGCGCTGCTCAATATCTCGGTGGTGGGGCAATCGACGTTGTCGACCGACAATCCATTCGGGGAGCTCCTGGATTTGCGCTACGCGAATCCGAAGCTGGCGATCCAAACCATCGAGCAGAACCGGGACGTGATTCTGGGAGTGAAGATCCGGCTGACACGAAATATTGCGGGAGACCACGACCTGCGGGCGCTGGCGCTGGCCCGTGAGGCTGCCGACGCGGTGAAGCTCCCTTTGATGGTGCATATCGGCGGTACGCATTCGCCGGTGCAGAAGATCGTCGCGGCGCTGAAGAAAGGCGACCTGATCACGCATAGCTTTCGCGGAGGAGAGGGAGGGATTCTCGATGCGCGGGACCGGGTCCTGCCGGAGGTAAGGGCGGCGGTGGAGCGCGGGGTGCTGCTGGATGTGGGCCATGGCGCGGGCAGCTTTTCGTTTCGTACGGCGGAGCTTACGTTTAAACAGGAATTGCTGCCGGGGACAATTTCCAGCGATGTGCATCAGTTCAACGTAAATGGTCCGGTATTTGATCTTGCGACGACACTTTCCAAGTACCTGCATCTGGGCTTGAGTTTAGAAGAGGTAGTGAAGCGGGCTACTTCGAATCCAGCGAAGGCGTTCGCGTTTCCTCATAAGCCAGGCTCGCTGCGGGTAGGCTCGCTCGCCGATGTGGCTGTGTTTGAGTTGCGTGAAGGCAAATGGGAACTAACCGATTCCCTGGGAGAGAAGCGCACCGGTTCAAGGAAACTGGTACCGGTGGCCACCGTAAAAGGAGGGCGTATTTACGGCAGCGCGGTGATTCCGGTAACTACGGCTTGAGCAACCGGGTGTGTTATGCTGTTTCGACCTAGGGGACATGCCGCATAGAACCGCGCTACCCAAGATCTGCATTGCACTTGGGCTGCCTTCCGTTGACAAGCTGCTCGCTCACGCCCGGCACGAGGCCGAGTCGGGGGAAACGTTTCTCGAATTCCGGCTCGATTACCTTACGCAGCCGCAGCAGGGTATCAAAGCGATTACGGATTTTCTGGGGCAATTTCCGCAGTGTACGCTGATTGCCACCTGCCGGCGGCACCAGAATCACGGCCATTTCAATGGGAGTATTGAAGAGCAGGTGCGGATTCTCGATGCCGCCATCGATGCGGGCGCGCGGGCGGTGGATATTGAAGTGGAAAGCGGGGAGAATATCCAATCGAAGCTGGACGCGATCCGCGGGCACGCGTGGCTGATCCTTTCATATCACAACTTCGGCGGCACCCCGTCTTTGGATGCGGTGCTGCGGCGGATGCTGAAGATTCCCGCCGACGCGTACAAGCTGGTGAGCACCGCCCGTAAGCCAAGCGACAACTACCGTGTGTTGTCGCTCGCCAAGAGCCATCCCCGGAGCCCCCTGGTACTTCTGGCGATGGGAGAGACGGGCTTCCCCACGCGCGTGCTTTCGACGGCTATGGGTGGGCTCTACACCTACGCGTCTCCTTCTTCGGTCGAGGGAACCGCTCTCGGACAGGTTTCCGCCAAGATGCTGCGGAATCTGTTTCGGGTCGAGAAGTTCTCCCGGGCGGCGAAGATCTATGGGGTGATCGGAAGTCCGGTACATCAATCGATCGGACCCGCCGTACATAACCGTGCTTTCCAGTCGCGCCGGATGGACAGTGTGTACCTTCCGTTTCTGGTGCTGCCGCCGCAGTTGAAAGACTTCTTTCTGCTAGCCGATAAGCTGCCGGTGGCGGGCTTCAGCGTCACCATTCCCCACAAGCAGAAGATTCTGCGTTATCTCGATATCGTCGAGCCGCTGGCACGCAGAATCGGCGCCGTCAACACCGTGTTTAAGAAGGGCGGCAAATGGCGCGGGTTGAATACGGACGTGCAAGGCGTGCTGGTGCCGCTGTCCAAACGCATCAGGCTGGCGAAGGCGAGTGTTCTGGTTGCGGGGAACGGGGGAGCGGCACGCAGCGCCGCGTTCGCGCTTGCTGAAGCGGGATCGAATGTTGCGATCGTGGGAAGGAATCCGGATCGCGTGCGCGCGCTGGCCAAGGCCTGCAACGCCGAGCCGCTGATGCGGGAGCAAGTGGATTCGCGATACTTTGACGCGCTGGTGCACGCCACTCCCTTGGGGCTCATCGGGCCTCAGGTCAACGAGTGCTTCTTTCCGGATCGCATTCCGGCGGAGATTGTGTTCGACATGGTCTACAATCCGCTGGAGACCGTGCTGCTGAAACATGCCACCGAGCAGAAGAAGGAAAAAATCGACGGTTTACAGATGTTCCTGGAACAGGCAGCCCTGCAGTTTGAAACCTGGACCGGGGAGACTGCTCCCCGCGCCGCGATGGGCAAAGCAGCTATGGAAGCTTCCGGGCAGCATTAAGGCTTGGTGAGCTTCAGCAAATCTTCGACGGCGGTATAGGGATCGGTGCGTTTTTCGGCTACGGCGATTGCCTGTAGTTCCAGCTGTTCTATGGGAAGACTTTCGAGCAGCTTTTCGCGAAGCATTTCTTTCAGCCTCAATGTCCATAGTTCGGTGAGATTGCGAGTATTCTTTACGGCACGCATTGCCTGCAGCGCCTCCTGGATCCCGATGCCTTCGCTGGCTACCGTTTTGAGGATCGGAGCCTCGGTGGCCGTGTGCAGGTCCTGTTCGAGCTTCGACGCTCCCGGTTGGTCCGCCTTGTTGATGAGGAACACATCGGCGATTTCCATGATGCCGGCCTTGATGGCTTGCACATCGTCACCCATTCCGGGCACCAGCACCACCGCCGTCACATCGGCGAGCCGGGTGATCTCGACTTCATCCTGACCGACGCCGACCGTTTCAATGAGGATCACTTCCCGCCCGGCGGCGTCCATCATGAGCGCCATTTCGAGCGTTCCCCGGGCGAGGCCTCCCATCCGGCCGCGGGTCGCCATGGAGCGGATGAAGACACCTTCATCGGCATGGTGGGCCTGCATGCGGATCCGGTCGCCAAGAATTGCGCCTCCGGTGAACGGGCTGGAGGGGTCCACCGCGATAATGCCGATGGGGATATTCTCCGCGCGGAGAAGCCGCGCGAGTTGATCGACCAAGGTGCTTTTACCAGCGCCGGGGGGGCCGGTAATGCCGATGATGGCGGCACGGCCGCTGTCGGGAAATAGCTCTTTCAGGAGTGGCTCGGCGCTGGCGGTACGGTTTTCAATGAGGGTGGCGGCGCGCGCCATAGCGCGCACGTCCCCTGCGATCACGCGCTTTGCCAGATCCTTCATTCATGCTGAAGCAGATGGCGCGCGATGACCATGCGCTGAATCTCGCTGGTACCTTCCCCGATCGTGCAGATACGCACGTCGCGATAAAACTTCTCGACCGGATAATCCTTAATGAAGCCGTAGCCGCCATGTATCTGGAGCGCGTCGCTGCAGATCTTCTGGGCCGCTTCTGAAGCGAACAGCTTGGCCATGGCAGATTCTTTGGTGACGCGCCGGCCGGCATCCTTTAACGCTGCCGCCTTATAGGTCAGAAGCCGGGCGGCTTCGAGGGAAGTGGCCATATCGGCCAATTTGTGCTGGATCGCTTGAAACTCCGAGATGAACTGGCCGAACTGTTTGCGCTGCCGGGAGTACTTGAGCGCGGCATCATAGGCTCCGATGGCCGTTCCCACGCTCAGCGCGGCGATCGAGATGCGTCCACCATCCAGCACGCGAAGACTGTCGATAAACCCCTGGCCGGGCTTGCCGAGCAACTGACCGGCCGGGATCCGGCAATTCTCAAATGTTACTTCGCCGGTGGCGCTGGCGCGCATGCCGAGTTTGTTTTCTTTCTTGCCGACGCGAAAACCGGGAGTATCTTTCTCAAAGAGGAAGGCGGAAATGCCGTGATGCGACGCGGTCCGGTCGGTGACGGCCATCCCCACGCAGACGTCCGCGTAGTGCGCGTTGGTTGTGAAGGTCTTGCCTCCGTTCACGATCCAGTCACTCCCATCGTGGACCGCGGTGCTACGCGTCCCAGCGGCATCCGAGCCGGCCTCGGGTTCGGTGAGCGACCAGCAGCCGATCCATTCGCCGGTTGTGAGCTTGGGAAGGTATCGCTGTTTCTGCTCTTCTGAACCGGCAAGAAAAATGTGGTTGGAACAAAGCGAGGTGTGGGCGGCGACGATCAGGCCCATCGAGGGATCCACTCGCGACAGCTCTTCGATGACTATGCAGTAATCGACGTAGGTCAACCCGGCGCCGCCATAACTTTCCGGAAAGATACAGCCGAGATAGCCGAGATCGCCCGCCTTCTTCACAGCGTCGATGGGGAAGGTCTGCGTCTCATCCCATTCGAGGACATGCGGCCCCATTTCGCGTTCTGCGAAGTCGCGGACGCTCTTCCGCAGGTGCTCCTGTTCCGGCGTGAAGTCGAACGTCATGACCCGGTTAAGCGAACTCCTCTTTTGCCGGATCCCAACGGATGGTGCGCTTCTGGCGATAACTATCGACGGCCATGCGGCAGGCAACAGCGACACGGAAGCCGATCTCGACGGGGCAGTTCGGCTCCTTCCCGCTGCGAATGCAATCGAAGAAATTCTGCATATGCGCGTGCGGAAGGGTACGCGTCTGGCCGATGATCTCTTCCTCTTTCGGCAGATTCACTTTTTGCGGGGCATAGCGGATTTGCTGGGTCTTGATGATGGTGCCCTCGTCGCCGAGGATGTGTTCCGCCGAGCCGAGATGGCTGTTGCCGAACCCCGACGCCCAGGTAACCAGCGTGTCTCCGGGATGCTCCATGGAAACGTTCATCGTATCCGGTACTTCGCGGCCGTCTTTCCAGAGGTACACGCCGCCGGTAGCGGTGACCGCGGTGGGGATCTGGAGGTTCAGGGGACGGTACCAGAAGGCAAGCTGGTGGCACATGTTCTCATAGAAGTTGCCGCCGGAGTAATCCCAGAAGAAGCGCCAGTTGATGTAACGGTTGGCGTCAAACTCGCGCTTCGGAGCTTCGCCCAGGAACTGGTTCCAGAGGATGTTCTCGGAGGTCATGTCCGGGAAGATGGGCCGGGACCACTGCGGTTTGCCATGAGGAGTATTGCGGAACTGGTGCATCTCCATCATGGTGATCTTGCCGAGTTTGCCGGAATTGACCATGTGGATGGCGTCTGTCATCTGGCCCGAAGAGCAGCTTTGGTGGCCAATCTGGACGGTGCGTTTGCCGGCCACTTTCTGATAGGCGGCGCGCATCCGCTTGGCATGCTCGACGGTAAACGCCATCGTCTTTTCCTGATAGACGTGCTTACCCGCATCGAGCGCGGCCACGAAATGTTCGGCGTGGAGGTGCTGTGGAGTTGCGATCAGCACGGCGTCAATCGACTTATCTTCGAGCAGATAGCGGTGATCGAGGTAGGTCTTGGCCGCAGGGACGAGGGCCTTGGCTTCCTCTAGACGGCGGGTATAGATGTCGGCGAAGGCCACAAAGTCGATGTTCGGGCAGGCGATGGCTTCGCGCGCGATTTCCATGCCGCGGGCGCCCGGGCCGATAATACCGACGCGAATGCGATCGTTGGCTCTGAGGACCTGTGGCGCCAGGCTGCCGGCTAAGCCCGTCGCCACGTTGCCGATAAACTTCCGGCGTGAATCCATGATTGGGGAGGCTCCTAAGGACTATCGTAACATTGTGCCGGAAAGAGACCGCGCTTACTTCGCTCCTTGTATTGGCTGGCACTGGGGACACCAGAACGTCACTCTGGCATCGATGCCTTGTTTCCGGGATTCGATTGCTGCTCCACAGTTGCGGCAGAGTTCGCCGCGGCGGCCATACACCCATAGGCGCTCGGAAGGATTTGCGCGTCCCGTGGTCCTGCGGAAGCTCGTATAGGTCACGATGCGATCGCCAGAGCCATCGGTCACATTGCCGAGCATGAACTTACGGGCATTCGCCACCAACGTCTGTAATTCATCGGGACTGAGCGACGCCACGGTACGAAAAGGATGTACGTTGCTGGCGAAGCAGACCTCTGATTTAAAGACATTTCCCAATCCGGCGACGATCGATTGGCTCAGCAGCGCGATGCCCACTTCGAGATCCGGGTGCGCGGCTATGCTCTCTTTCGCAAGGTTGCCATCGAACTCCGGGGAGAGGACGTCGGGTCCGAGCGTGGAGACGCCGCGGCGCCGGCGCAACGTGTCTTCGGAATGGAACTCCGCGATGGGAACCTGGAACGCCACGGCGACGAAGGGTTGGGTGTAAATTGCCACGCGCATATGGTGGCGTCCGCGCTGCCACCGTTCCCCGGGCCGGTAGATGTGCCAGCTCCCGCTCATCAGCATATGGGTCAGCAGGGTGAGACCGCCGGAGAACTTGATGTGAATCCATTTTCCGGTGGCCTCCACGGATTCCACTGTCCGCCCGGAGATCGGAGCGTCGTCGTCGACGCGCGCGAGCCGCGGGAGTTGGGTTTCGAATTTTGTCACCACCTGTCCCGCCAGCGCACGGTTCAGCGTGCGGGCGGCGCGAAAAATCGTATCGCCTTCCGGCATTCCGTTATTCTCCGGCCTCCTCCGGTTCTGTCATCACCGAGGCCGCCACGCGGCGCATCTGGAAACCCGCGGCGCTTGGAACAAACCCGCTTTCTTCGAGGAACCGAGCCAGGAAATGACTGCCGGCGGGCTCATCGTTAATCGTTTCGATCAAGACGCCGCTGCGGCGCGTCTGGCGCTGGACGGCGACTTCCGCCAGCTTCTGCGCCAGAGCGCGAGCCACCTGGCTGCGGTCCGGCTCCTCTTCGGGGAGCATCACGCGAATGGCGGAATTCCCGCGGCGCAGGAAGGCGGCAAGGCGGCCATTCACAAGGATGACGCTGGCTCCAGCGGCTCGCGCCATGGAATGGCCGGCCCCTGCTTCCACCCAAGGAAGCACGCTACCGTAGGGATTCGCCGGATCGGACGCCGCCAGATGCACGGCTTCCGGCCGGTCGGCCGGGTGACGCAGACTTCGGAGCAAATCGACCGCCGCGGGCGTCGCAAATTGCGCCGCACCCAGCCCCGCGACGAACATTCCCCGACGCGCCCATCCGCTTTCCTCCATCGTTTTCAAGGCCGGATAAACGGCGGCATACCCGCCTCGTACATTTTCGGCGGCGGCGGTTTCACGCATCACGATTCCGTGGCGGACCAGCATTTGCCGGGAGACGGCGGCCGTCCATTCCGCCGCCGTGGCGGATGTCCCCAGGCGCTGCCGCATCAGCGACCAGCGGCCCTGCCCCACGCCGTCGTTGCGCCTTGCGCGCATGCGGCGAATGAAATCCGGCGACCCCGGCGGCGCATAGGCGGTTTCCTTACGCTCGCTGCCGGTATCCTTACGAGTGAGCAAGGCGCGAAGGGGATTGAGGGTATCGTTGGTCACCCATCCAGCCCACGTCAATTCCCACAGGGCATCGGTGGTATCGTTCAGGAACCCCGCGCCAACGGCTTGATGAATGGCGGCTTGAAAGGATGCGCCCTGCTGCCGAAGAAAATCCAGAATTCCGATCGCGCGTCCGGATAGAGTGTCCGGCAGTTTGTCGAAGAAATCGGGCGGAGTCAGCCGGCCCAGAGACTCCACAAGATAGAGGGAGATCCGGCCATCGCGGCGGCCCAGCGGCTCCCTGCCCATCCAGACAACTTCCCCCGCTGTCAGTAACTGATCCAGATCCGCGGGCTGGTAGTTCCTGACACGGGCGGGCAGGATCTCGCGCTCAAGCTCCGAGGCAATTAACTCACTGCCCTGGAGAATTTCAATCGCGTCGAGAAGAGCGCCGGAGCCTTTCCGCGGAGCCGTGACCCCTTGCCAGCGACCCAGCAGGCGGGCGAACACGTATTGTTCCGCGGGTACCACTTCGCGCCGCAGGCGCGCGAGGGTTTTGCGGCGAATCTGCTGCAGCACTTGCGGCTCGCACCATTCGATATGCGTACCGCCGGGCCGGAACTCCCCTTCGAGCAGTTTCCCTTGGCCATGCAGAGCGCGCAGTTGGACGTCGGCATCGGCCGTCGATAGGCCGTAACGCGCGGCGGCTTCCGCTGTGGTGAAGGGGCCGCGGGTGCGGGAATAGCGCCGGAGAATGCCGCTAAGGGGATTCGCGACGGGCTCGAGAAACGCATCAGCGAGCCCCGGGGGCAGCGGTATGCCAAGGGCATCGCGGTAGCGCGCGGCGTACTCTACCGGAATGAATCGAACCTCTCCGGCGATGCGGATTCGTAGCACCCGGCGCGCCAACACCAGCGGTTCAAGCGTTGCGGCCACCGCTGGCGAGAAGGACCGCGCACCGACTTCGTCCGCGCCGAGATCGCCGAGCTTCAACAACAGATCGTGAACGCCATCGGCATGTCTGGCCTGATATTCGGATTCGAGCGATTGAAGCTGCGCCTCCACTTCCTCCACCGCCGCTTTGTCGAGCAGCTCGCGAAAATCCGTGCTCCCGAGGATTTCCTCGAGTTGCGACTGGTCGATGGAAAGCGCCTGGGCTCTCCGTTCGGCCAGCGGAGCGTCGCCTTCGTAGATGTAGTTGGCGATATAGGAGAACAAAAGGCTGGAGGCGAAAGGCGACGGCTTCACGGACTCCACGGTGGTGACACGGATGGCTCCACGCTCGATGTTTTTGATCACTTCGGATGCGGCGGCCAGGTCAAACACGTCGCGCACACATTCGCGGTAGGTCTCGAGGAGAATCGGAAAGGAAGAGTAGCGCGCTGCGACCGCCATCAGACCGGCAGAGCGTTTCCGCTGCTGCCACAGAGGAGCGCGCATCCCCGCTCTGCGTCTTGGAAGAAGGAGAGCCCTGCCGGCGGCTTCGCGAAACTTGGCGGCAAACATGGATGTGCTTCCCAACTGCCGCAACACCAAATCCTTCAACTCCGCCGCGGACGGCAGCAGTGCTTCGGAATCCAAGACCTCGCCGTTATCAGGGACGCGAATGACGAAGCCATCGTCGGACCACATCGACTCGACTTCCAAGCCGCGCTCGGCCCGGAGACGCGCGGAGACGGCCATGCACCACGGGGCGTGTACGCGGCTGCCGAAGGGAGTGAGAACGCACACACGCCAATCGCCGAGCTCATCGCGGCAGCGCTCGATCACGATGTCCCGATCGCTGGGAACGCGGCCGGTGGCGGCGGCCTGATCGTCCAGGTAACGCATCAGATTCTCAGCCGCGTTGGCATCGAGGTCATGATGCTCAATCAATCTGGCATGGGCTAAGGGGCGGGGGAGGAGGAGCAGCTCGCGCGTCATTTGCCCGATTTGTTGACCGAACTCCGCGGGACGTCCGGCGGTATCGCCATGCCAGAAAGGCATCTTGCCCGGCTCGCCCGGGGCCGGGGAAACCAGGACACGATCGTGGGTGATTTGCTCAATACGCCAGGTAGTGGCTCCGAGAATAATCGTGTCGCCGGTGCGGCTTTCGAACACCATCTCTTCGTCCAATTCCCCGACGCGCGCGCCGCGGGTGGCGCCGGCCAGAAAGACGCCGAACAGGCCCCGGTCGGGGATGGCGCCGCCATTGATGACCGCGATTCGCCGTGCTCCATGGCGAGCGGAGATCCGGCCGGAGACGCGATCCCAGGTGACGCGAGGCCTCAGCTCGACGAATTCATCGGAGGGGTAGCGGCCGGAGAGCATGTCAAGCACGCTTTCAAACGTGGATCGGGGCAGCGACGCATAGGGAGCGGCGCGGCGGATCGCCTCGTAAAGCTCCGTTACGTCCCAGTCGTCCATGGCGATCATCGCGACAAGTTGCTGGGCCAGGACGTCCAGCGGATTGCGGGGATAATTGACACGCTCCACCTTGCCTTCCCGCATGGCGCGCGTAATCGCGGCACAGGCTACGAGGTCTCCGCGGTACTTCGGAAAAATAACCGCGGAGCTGACTCCGCCCACGTGGTGGCTGGCGCGGCCGATCCGCTGCATCCCGCTGGCGACCGAAGGAGGAGCTTCCACCTGAATGACGAGGTCCACGGCACCCATGTCAATGCCAAGTTCCAAAGAAGATGTCGCCACAATCCCACGCAGAGTGCCCGTTTTCAGGCGCTCTTCAATGTCCTTACGCTGGGCCGCGGCAACGCTGCCATGATGAGCGCGCACGAGAATCTCTCCCGCGAGGTCATTCACCGCCCCGGAAATGCGTTCGGCAAGACGTCGGCTATTCACAAAAATAAGCGTCGAGCGATGCGCCAGAATGAGTTCGAGGAGCTTTGGATGGATGGCACTCCAAATGGAAGGCCGAACGGGGCCTTGCGAGGCGGGGCCGCTGGGAATGGGCTCAATCTCATCGAGCCGCGTCATGTCGTCGAGGGGAACTTCGATCCGCAGATCGAGCTGTTTGGGCGCGCCGGCATCGACGATGGTGACCGGGCGGTAACGGGGAGCCGTTACCCTGGATTCGAATTCGTTGAATATCCCGGAATTGGCGTCTTCAAAAGCGGGACTATCGAGAGTAACCGGTTGGCTGCTGTCCGCCCCGCCCAGAAACCGCGCGACTTCTTCGAGCGGGCGCTGGGTGGCGGAAAGTCCGATGCGCTGCAGTTTGCGCCCGCACCAGTGTTCCAACCTTTCGAGCGAGAGGGCAAGATGCGAGCCGCGTTTGCCGGGAACCAGCGCATGGATCTCATCAACGATCACAGTTTCGACGGATCGTAAAGTTTCTCTGGCATTAGACGTCAGCAGGAGATAAATAGATTCCGGCGTCGTAATGAGAATGTCGGCGGGACGGCGGGAGAATCGCGCGCGCTCCGATGCCGGAGTGTCGCCCGTGCGGATGGCAATCGACGGCTCGTATACCGCCACGCCCTGCTTACGCGCCATTAAAGCTACCCCGGCCAGCGGGGCGCGAAGATTACGCTCCACGTCGACGGCCAGGGCCTTGATCGGGGAGATATACAGCACGCGGCACCGCTCAGCGACGGGCGGCGCGGGAACAAACATCAGCCGGTCAATACACCAGAGAAATGCGGCGAGCGTTTTTCCGGTGCCCGTGGGCGCGAGAATCAACGTCGAGTCGCCGCGCGAGATGGCGGGCCATCCAAGCAATTGCGGGGCGGTAACGGCGGGGAAGACGGCCTCGAACCACTCCCGTACCGGCGGATGGAAAGCGGCGAGGGCTTGTGAAAGCTCAGGAGCCGACTTCATGAGAAGCTGTTACGGCGCATGATATTCAACTGATCAGCCCGTTGCGCAGGGCGAACCGGACGATATCCCCGGTATTGTGCAAGTTTAGCTTTTCCATCACGCTGCCGCGGTGAGACTCGACGGTGTAAACGCTCAACTTCAGGGTGAGGGCGATTTCCTTGTTTGCTTTGCCTTCCGCGATCATGGTGAGGATCTCGCGCTCGCGGCTGGTCAAGAGATCCACCGGATTGGAAACGTGCTTTCGGTAGTCGGTGAGCACCGCATCGGAGATGACCGGGCTCAGGAAGGCTTCGCCGCGGGAAACGGCTCGAATCGCCTTCAACAAGTCGTCATCTTCGGAATCCTTAACCAGGTAACCGCGGGCGCCGGCGCGGAGGATTTCGCGCACATAGACGGAATCTTTGTGCATACTTAGCGCCACGACTTTGGTTTGCGCCAGCTCATCGCAGATCTGGCGCGTTGCTTCGATTCCATTGAGTTCGGGCATGGAGACATCCATCACGACAATATCGGGCTTCAGTTTCCGCGCTTCGTCGATGGACTCGCGGCCTGTCTTGGCCTCGCCCACAACCTCCATGTCGGGCTGCGAATCGACCAACATCCGGACGCCTTTGCGCAGGATCGCGTGATCGTCAGCCAACAAAACTCGTATTTTCCTGCTCTGCATACGGCTCCACCTGTTGCACCGGAACCTCGGCTCGAATCCGAAGCCCGCCTTGCCTTCGATTCTCGACGATCAACTCACCCCGCAGTTGGCGGGCGCGCGCGCGCATTCCGACCATTCCGAGACTGGGATTCTTCGCCTCGCCGGACAAATTGAGCCCACGGCCGTTATCAGTGATCTCGAGTTCAGCCACCTGATCGCCGACTTTTAAAGAAACCCACGCCTTGGCGGCCTCGGAGTGGCGTGCAATATTCGAGAGCGCTTCCTGTGTGATCCGGAACAAATGAGTCTCCTCGGTTTCCGATAGACGCCGGGTGACGTTCGACGTGTACTCGACGGGAATTTGGGTCCGCTGCGTGAAGCGCTCGCAGAGCCACCGCAGGCCGGAGTCGAGGCCAAGGTCATCCAGGATGACCGGCCGCAAGACCTGTGACAGCTTCCTGACGTTTTGAAGCACCTCGTCGACAATACCGATGCAATCATGACGAATGGTGGCGAACTCGGCATTGGGAATACGGCTCAACATCCGGCGAAGGCCGCTCAGGGACTGGCCGAGTTCGTCGTGCATCTCGTGAGCGAAGCGCCGGGCCATTTTCTCATGCCCGTCGATCATATGCCAGGACACATGAGCCAACTCGGCCTCCTGCCATTCCAGTTTCGCGAAAGCGCGCTGGATGATCCAGACGGTCAGCCCGGCGGTGCCGGCGGCAAGCAGGAAGCATAGACCCAAAACCCACGCCAGGTCGTCGATCAGATCCTGCGTCTGGCGCTCAATCAGCGCTTCCACCTGCGCGCCCCGATCGGAGTGTACCAGGTGCTCACGCAGCAAAGTCTGCGCCGCGTCCTGTATCCGGTCCGACCCCCGGTAGCCCAAATAACCAGCCAGCAGCACCAAAGCGACGACACATCCCAAGCCGATAAACGCGGCGCGCATGACCCTTCCGCTCGACATGGGCGGGTCCGTGACCAATCGTAGCGGGGAGTTCAAAGCAGACGGATCTTCCATGGTGTGCTTCCAACGCTCTTCTTCAGCATCGCAGTTGCCAGCCTCTTCCGCATCCTGGACTGGAGGCAATGGTGCGCGCAAGGGAGGAAAACGGAAGTGAGGAGGGGACGCAGAGACCGTCTTCAAGGGGTGGAATCTACCTCGCGCAAGGGAGGGCTATTATGACCCGCCGAAGGGCATCATAAAGCTCGTGAAGCTGAAAATCCTCAGCGCCGGAGTCATTCTGGCGGCGCTAACCCATGGTCAAACCGCGGCCGTGGGTCAAACCGTGACCCTCGACCAGGCCGTGCAGGAAGCTCTGGCCAGAAACCTTGACTTAGCCGCGGAGAAATTGAACGTAAGTGTGGCGGAAGCCCGGCAGATCACGGCGCGCCTTCGGCCGAACCCGGTCCTGACGGTCTCCGGGCAGACCCCCAACGTACTGGGGGCAAACTATTCTCCCAATACGCCTCTTGGCCCAAACCAGCTCAACATCCATACAGACTTTCCCTTCGAGCGCGGAAGGAAGCGAGAAGAGCGTATCGCCGTGGCGAAGCAGGAAACGCTGCTTGTCGAGCTCGGAATACGAGAGGTGGCGCGGCAAGTGATCGCCCGTGTCCAAAACGCCTTCGTCGACGTGCAACAGGCCAGGGAAGGGCTAAAGCTGGCGCAGGAGAATCTAAAGAGTCTGGAAGGCGTCGTCACCATCAACGAGGCACGCTTGAAAAGCGGAGATCTGGCGCAGGTGGAATTGGACAGGTCCCGCATCGCGGCACTGCAATATCGCACCGCCGTGCAGCAGGCAAGCTGCAATTGGACCAGGCCAAGACGCAATTGCAACAGTTGATGGGCCGTTGCGTAAAATCGCCTGACTTTGACGCCGCGGGAGAAATCCGGCATGACAAAGTAGTGGAGGCTCCAGCGGAACTCGTCCACCTGGCGCTATCCCGCCGCCCCGATTATCTGGTGAATCAGCAGTCGCAGGCGCGCTCCCGCGCCGACCTCCGGCTGCAGCTTGCCAACGGCAAGATCGATTATACAATCGGGACCGAGTTCACCCATCAGTCGGCGTGGGGCGTGGGCGGAAATTCGATGGGCGTCTATTTCAGCGTGCCGCTTCGGATTTTCAACAGGAACCAGGGCGAAATTGCACGGGCCCAGGGCGAGATGCAACTCGCGGGCGCGCGCACGGAAGCACTCGAATCCACCATTCAGAGCGAAGTGGAGCGCGCCTACAGGCAGTATTCGGTTTCGAAACAACTTTTGGCCAGTGTCGAGTCCGAGATGCTCGGCAAGGCTCGCAGCGTCCGCGACATTACAGAATACTCCTACCGCCGCGGAGAAGCGAGCCTGGTCGAATTCCTGGATGCCCAGCGCGCGTTTAACGACGCAAACCAAACCTTTAATGAAGCCCGCGCCAATTATGCGCGCAGCCTATACCTGATCGATGCCGTGTCCGGCGCCACGGTGAGTGGCAACTAGATGGAGCGCCCAAGGAGCAATCGATTGAACCCCAAATTTAGAAACAGAGCGCCGTTCGCTCTGACCGCCTGGCTGATCGTTCTCAGCACAGGCTGCGGAAAGCCAGCCGCGGATTCGGTGTCCGCGAAGGACCAGTCGCGCTCCGCAACGCCTTCCGCCATGCCCGCCGCGGCGCACAACGGATTGACGGGCGAAGTCACCATGGACCCGGCGGCCCCCGAACTCAAGCAGATGATTATCGAACCGGTGCGAGCTGTTCCCGTGCCCGTGGATGAGGTTACGGCGACGGCGCGCATCCAGGCCAATCCGCACAGCGTCGGGCACGCCGTGGTGCCGGTTCCGGGCCGGATCGTGAACGTGATGGCGAGGTTGGGAGACTCCGTCGTACGCGGGCAGCCACTGGTGGCGATCGAAAGTCCGGTCGTCGCAGAGGCGGAATCGTCATTTGTTCAGTCCGAGGCTTCCGTTCGCCAATCGGAGATTGCGCTCAATAAGGCGGAGGCGGATGTCATCAGGATTTCCGACTTATACGATCATCAGGCGGTGGCGCGCAAAGAAGTCCTATCCGCGCAAACCACAGCAGGTTTGACAAAGGCAGCTGTCGACCAGGCGCGCAGCGTACGCGATCAGGCCCGCCGGCGCCTGGAACTGCTCGGATTGAAGGCCGGACAGTTCCAGCAACGTATCGTCGTAACGGCTCCGATTTCGGGCAAGGTGATGGAAGTCAGCGTGGTGGAAGGCGAGTTCCGCAACGAGATCAACACGCCCTTGATCACGATCACCGATCTAAGGGGCCACGCAACAATAAGCAGACATTCGCAATGGGAACTCTGACATAAGTACGATTCTGGCTGGGTGGCTGTCAGTTTGTCAGTTGCGCTTCTGGACCCTATCCGCAAAGCTTCCGAGCGGTTCGTCGCTCTTCT
>DATLCW010000163.1:0-19378 GCA_035526195.1 Bryobacteraceae bacterium | reverse complement strand
AGAAGAGCGACGAACCGCTCGGAAGCTTTGCGGATAGGGTCCAGAAGCGCAACTGACAAACTGACAGCCACCCAGCCAGAATCGTACTTATGTCAGAGTTCCCATTGCGAATGTCTGCTTATTGTTGCGTGGCCCCTTAGCCACCAAATGATGCAAGGATTGGCGCATCGGCTGTACGTTCTCTGGATCGAGGCGACCCGCCATCGGCTCAATACTCTTGCGCTCACCGGGTAACAGCAGTCCTTTGCAGTAGCTCTTCAAAGGCTCATGCCGGTCTTGATGCCCCGCGGCGTTCGCCAGGCCCTCAATATATGCCGCGAAGCGGTTCTCTTGTGGGCCTGGCGCGGAAAGGCGTGATCCCACAAAACAATTTTACATCAAATTGTTCTTTTATGACCCAGTAGTACTAGCAGGATGCTGAAAAAGCCCTAGCAGAATTTGCTTGGCTGCTAAAACATTTCACAGTAAAATTGTTGTAGGCTTATGCGCGGCGAAGATACCCAGCAGTCGACGATGTTCAGTTATCTGTCTCCGGAGGATCGGGTACCGGCCGATCACCCGTTGCGTCCTATCCCAACGCGTGCGTCTTTACGACCGCGGAATCATCCGGCCGGGCATGAAGGCCGACCTCGTGATCCTCGATCCGGCAAAAATTGAAGATCGGGCCACTTTCGAAAACCCGATGGAACTGGCGGTAGGCGTCCGGGATGTGATCGTGAACGGCCGCCCGGCAATCCTCGACGGCAAGGTAACCAGCGATCGTCCCGGGCGCGTGTTGTACGGCCCTGGCTACACCGCACGCTAGTTCGACGTAGCCGAATGCCACCGGCGCGCGTCCCTACTGAAAGCATGTACCGGCTTTCTGTGTGGTTGCTGCTCGCCGGCGGGCTTGCGGAGGCGCAGGGTCCGCGCATCGGAGTCATTGAAATCTATGGACTGCGGAAAGTAAAGGCGGAGGCGGTCCGTAAAGCTCTTGGTGTCGCCGAAGGGGGGCCGCTGCCGTCGTCCAAGGTCGATACGGAAGAACGCATTGAGGATGTCCCTGGCATTGTACGAGCCAGCCTCACCGCCATTTGCTGCGACCCGGAGAAGCGCGCCATCCTCTACGTCGGGGTCGAAGAAAAGGGCGGACCGCGGTTCGTGTTCCATACCCCTCCCGTGCTTGAAATCAAGGTCCCCGCCGAGGTCGAAAAGGAATGGATGAACTTCATTACCGCCGTGGACCTGGCAACCAAGCGGGGCGGCGTAGATGAGGACTTGACCAAAGGCCACTCCCTGATAACCGATCCCGGCGCGCGCCAAAGCCAGGAGAAGTTCATTGCCCTCGCCGATGAGCACCTCGCTGTGTTGCGCGAGGTTATGAGGAAATCCGCCGACGAGCAGCAGCGCGCCATCGCCGCCTTCGTCCTCGGCTATTCCTCGAAGAAAAAAGCGGTCGCGGACGATCTTCAATACGCCATGCAGGATTCCGACGCCACCGTCCGTAATAACGCCATGCGAGCTTTGAGCGCCATTGGCGTGCTGGCCGCGCTTCATCCGGAGTTGGACATCCGAATCAGCTCCACATGGTTTGTGGAAATGCTCAATTCGGTCCATTTCACCGACCGCAGCAAGGCATCCATTTACCTGGTAGACTCCACCGAAAAGCGCGAGGAAAGCAGCTTGCGGAACATTCGCGAACGCGCCATCCCGGCGCTGCTGGAGATGGCGCAGTGGCGCGACCTGGGGCATGCCTTACCGGCCTTTATCCTCCTCGGCCGGGCCGCCGGTCTGCCCGAGGAGCAAATCCAGGAAATGTGGAAGAAGGGTCAGCGGGACGTGCTTCTCGAAAAGGTTCGGGAAACGGTGGGCAGGAAGTAGACTTCCAGCGGGGCCTTCCATAATACAATTGAGAGTCAACTCACAATCCTCAAGGGGGCCGCGATGTTTCTCGGAGCAGTGACCTATAACGTCCTGAAAGACTGGGACCTGGAGACCATCATCACCAAGCTGGAAGCAGCCGGCTTTGAAGCCGTGGAACTCCGGACCCAGCACAAGCACGGCGTGGAGCCGGCCATGCCGCGGCCGGAACGCACGAAAGTGCAGCAGCGGTTTGCCCGCAGTAAAGTGCGGCTTCTCAGTTTTGGCAGCACCTGTGAATTCCATTCCGCCGATCCCGCCGTACGCCGCAAAAACATCGATGAGGCGAAGCAGTTCGTCGATCTTGCCCACGACACCGGCGCGTGGGCGGTCAAGGTCAGACCAAACGGCATTTCCAAGGAATTGGGACCGGAAAAGACGATTCAGGTCATCGCGGAAAGCCTCAGGGAAGTGGGCGATTACGGAGCCAGGATGGGTGTCGAGATCTGGGTGGAAGTGCATGGCAGGGAAACACAGGTTCCTACGGTGGCCGCGGCAATTATGAAAGCCACCCGCCACCAGAGCGTGGGGCTCTGCTGGAATTCCAATGAAACCGACATTACCAATGGCAGCGTCAAGCCATCCTTCGATCTGCTGCGCCCCTGGATCAAAAACTGCCACATTAATGAATTAGCTGGACCCTATCCTTACCGGGAGCTGTTCGCGCTGCTAAAGGCCACAAAATACGACCGCTACACCCTCTGTGAATCCCAGGAAAGCAAGGAGCCGGAACGCTACCTCCGCTGGTACAAAGCTCTCTGGACGGAGCTGAACCGCACATGCGCCTAGCGGCGGTTTTTCTTTCCGCATCGCTGTTATTCGCCGTTCCGCCCACCCCGCAAAGCCATTTCGGCCATGCCATTGGGGTGGACAAGGTGCTGCTGGACTGGGACAAAGTAGTGAGCTATTTTCGCGCTCTCGAGAAATCGAGCGCGCAGCTGCGGGTGGCGGACATTGGCAAAACGGTTCAGGGCCGTCCCATGATCGCCGCGATCATTTCGAGTGAAGCCACCCTGAGGGATCTCGCCAGATATCAGCAGATCCAAAAGCAACTGGCGGATTCGCGAAAGACCGGTGAAGCAGCGGCCGAAAAGCTCATCGCCCAGGGCAAAACGGTGGTGATGATCACCTGTTCTATTCACTCGACCGAGGTTGCCTCCACCCACACCGCCGTCGAATTCGCTTACCGGATCCTGAGCGAAGATCGCCCAAAGTTCAAGCAGATTCTTGAGAACGTCATCTTTATCCTCGTACCTTCACTCAATCCCGATGGCGTGGATATCGTCACGCAATGGTACCGGAAGACTCTCGGGACACCGCACGAGGGTACCGCTCCGCCGGAGCTCTACCACCACTATCTGGGGCACGATAACAATCGCGACTGGTACATTTTTTCGCAGCCGGAAACGCGCGCGGTGGTGTCGCGGCTCCACAATAGCTGGCATCCACAGATCGTCTACGACGTCCATCAGCAGGGAGCGAACGCTTCACGCATGTTCGTCCCGCCCTGGATGGATCCGATTGATCCGAACGTTGACCCGATTCTCGCCCAGTCTCAGAACATGGTGGGAATGGGCATGGCGGCGGACTTGACGGCAGCCGGAAAGAAGGGCGTCGCGGTCAATGCGATGTACGATTTCTGGACCCCCGCGCGCCACTACCAGGCCTATCACGGAGGCATGAGAATCCTCAGTGAATCGGCCAGCGCGCGCCTCGCCAGCCCCATCACCATTACCGCGGATCAGCTTTCCACGAATGCGCTCGGCTACAGCCCCCGCGAGCGGGCCTGGAATCACCTCGAGCCCTGGCTTGGCGGCGAATGGCATCTGCGGGACATCATCGACTATCAGACGATCGCCTGGGAGTCCTGTCTTTGGCAGGCCGCCACCCGTCGGGAAGACATGCTCCGGAACTTCTATCGCATCCTCAAGGGCGCCTCTCAGCGGCAATCGCCCTATGCGTTTGTGCTGCCCAGGGAGCAGCTCGATCCCGGGGCATCCAAAAAGCTGCTCGAAACGCTGGCCTTCGGTATGGTCGAAGTGGAGCAGGCCGCCGAACCATTCCAGGCCGATGGGAAATCCTACGGCGCCGGATCGTACGTCATCCGGTTGCAGCAGCCGTTCAGCTCGTTTGCTAAAACGCTGCTCGAGCGGCAGCAGTATCCCGATCTGCGTTTGTATCCCGGAGGCTCGCCGAAACGGCCTTACGACGTGACGGCGCAGACGCTCCCGCTGCTCATGGGCGTCGCCGTCGAAACCGTCAAGGATAAGTTCAGCGCGTCACTGGCGTTGTCTCGAAGCTACGAATTCGCATTCAACGGACAACTGCCCGCTGGCGCCTTGCCGGCGTCCGATGTGGATAGCTGGAAAGAAGTGAATAAGGCTTGGAACAGCGGCCGGCCGGTGGCCCGGGATACGGCGGGAAACTTCTATCTGAACCGCGCCGCCGGCGGCGATGTCAAGCCGGTCCGCAAGCCTCGCGTCGCTCTCTACCGCAGTCACATGCCCATCATGGACGAAGGCTGGACCCGCTGGGTGCTGGATACGTTTGGCTTCAGCTACACACGTCTGTCGAATCAGGATGTGCTGGCCGGCGGCCTGCGCAAACGCTTCGATGTGATCGTATTCCCCGATCAGAGCGCCGCCTCGATTCATACCGGTTTTGCGGAACGCTCCATGCCGCAAGAGTACGTGGGCGGCCTGGGCGCAAAGGGAGCCGATGTCTTGAAGCAATTTGTGAATGAAGGGGGATCGATCGTTTTTCTCAATGATTCCTGTGACTACGCCATCGAGCACCTCGGGGTGAAGGCCAGGAATTCCATCCAAGGCGTGTCCAGCCGCGATTTTTATTCTCCGGGGTCGCTTCTTAATGTCAGCCTCGATGAGACCCATCCGTTGACGCGTGGGATGCCAAAAGAGATCACCATCTGGTCGGAGGGTAGTCCGGCGTGGGAACCAGCCGCGCCCGGCGCGGGGCGGGTAATCGCACGCTATCCCCAATCCAAGGTTTTGGCCTCCGGCTGGCTGCTGGGAGAGAAGTTCCTGGTCGGCCGGTCCGCACTGCTGGAAGTTCCGATGGGTACCGGGAAGATCCTGCTGTTCGGAATGAGGCCTCAATACCGGGCCCAAAGCTACCAGAATTTCAAGCTGCTGTTCAACGCGCTGGCGGGTTACTGAATCCTTTCCGCAGCAGGCAATTTCCCGCGATCAACACATCAATCCCGGTTCCTATAAAGCAACGGTAAGCGTCCTCCGGGTAGCAGACGATGGGTTCATCGCGTACATTGAAGCTGGTGTTCAAGAGGACCGGCAAACCGGTGCGCTTTTTGAAAGCCGTGAGGAGTGCGTGGAAACGCGGGTTCGTGGAGTGGTGAACCGTTTGGATGCGGGCGGAGCAATCCACGTGAGTGACCGCGGGGATGGCGGGACGGTTCGGGACCACATTAGCGACCAGCGACATATACGGACTGTCGACGTCCAGTTCGAACCATTCCTTCACATCCTCCCGTAGAACCGAAGGAGCGAAGGGGCGGAAACTTTCGCGGCGCTTCACCTTTGCATTGAGCAGAGATTGCATGTGCGGCGCGCGCGGATCTCCGAGGATGGAGCGCGCGCCCAAGGCCCGTGGGCCGAACTCCATTCGACCCTGGAACCATCCCACTACTTTCTGATCCACCAGGGCATCCACAGTGGCTTCAACGATCCGATCGTCATCCATTACGGTGAACACGGCGCCGGCTTCGGTGAGGCGGCGCTCGATCTCCAATTGAGCGAAGGCCGGACCGAGATAGGATCCTTTCATTCGATCTCCCGTCTCCACGAGTCTCGGCTGGTTCCTGTACAGGTGATAAGCGGCAAGCGCCGCGCCCACGGCGCCCCCCGCATCTCCCGCGGCCGGTTGGACCCATAGGTTCTTGAAATGCCCGTCGCGCAGAATTTTGCCATTGCAAACACAATTCAGGGCCACTCCACCGGCTAGACAGAGATTTACGGCGCCGGTCTCCCTTGCCAGCGACCGGGTCATGCGAAGGATCACTTCTTCCAGAGCAACCTGTATCGAGGCAGCCAGGTCCATATGGCGCTGTGTCAACGGCTCATCGGGTTTCCGGGCGGGACCTCCGAAGAGCCTGTCGAATTTGTGGTTCGTCATCTTCAGACCTGTACAGTAGTCGAAGAATTCCAGGTTCAGCCGGAAAGATCCGTCGGGTTTCGCGTCCAGGAGGTTGTCAAAAATCAATTGCGTGTATCCGGGCTTCCCATAGGGGGCCAGTCCCATGACTTTGTATTCGCCCGAGTTGACCTCAAAGCCCGTATAGTAAGTGAAAGCCGAATAGAGCAGACCGAGGGAATGCGGGAAATGGATTTCCTTCGTGATCTCGAGGTGATTTCCGCGGCCCATGGCCGACGAAGTGGTGGCCCATTCGCCCACGCCGTCCATGATCAGAATCGCCGCCTCTTCGAAGGGAGAGGGAAAGAACGCGCTGGCGGCATGGCTCAGATGATGCTCGGTGAAGAGCAACCGTCTTTCCCAATCGATGTCCTGGCCGCCGTGTTTATTCAGCTCATGCTGGAGCAGACGTTTCTGAAACAGCTTTTCCTGAAGCCAGACTGGAATGGCCATTTGAAAAGACCGCAACCCGCGAGGTGCGTAGGCGAGATAGGTTTCGAGGAGACGCTCGAACTTCAGGAAGGGCTTATCGTAGAAGACGACATAGTCGACCTCATCGAGACGCACACCTTCTTCAGCAAGGCAATAGTGAATGGCATGAGCCGGAAAACGGGCGTCGTGCTTGCGGCGGGTGAACCGCTCTTCTTGCGCCGCGGCAACGATCTCGCCATCGCGCACGAGAGCGGAGGCGCTGTCGTGATAGAAGGCGGAAATGCCCAGGATCCTCATGCGGCCGGGGTTTAGAACAAGGAATAGAGAAAGGGCGCCAGGGCGCTTCCTTGCACCAGGATCAGCAGAGCGCCGAGGATCAACATCACCAGAACAATGGGCAGCAGCCACAGTTTCTTGCGGGTCCGGAGGAAGTCCCACAACTCAGCAAGTATCGACAGGGTTCCTCCTTAAAACTGCTTCGACATGGTTTCCGGCGCTGGGCCCGGCGGATGGCGGACGATCCAATAGGACTCCGCGAGCGGCGCTGGTTTTAGCCGCAGCGGGTCCCGGCCCAGAAAGCGCGAGATGAGCCCGGCCGGTGTGAAGATCGCGTAAAACAAAACCGCCGTGACGACCGGGTTGACAATCCGGCTCAGCAGCACGCCGAGCACGGTCCAGGCGCGGTTTAGGGGATGAAGCGCCGCCGGTTGCCACAGCGCAAAAGCCAGGAAGACGGCCGCGAGAGCCAACGGGAATGGCCGAACCGGACCGCGGGTGAGCAGCGGCCACAGACCCAGCACCGTGAAGGCCGAGGCAAATACGAGACCGAAGTTTTTATCGGAAGACATTACCGGGCGACCTCGGCCAGCAGATTGAGGATGGTGCGCGTGATTTTGATCGAGGCTTCCGGTTCCAGATTGTTGGTTCCAAGCCACGTCTCGTAGCCGCCCAGGGAATAATGGCGCGGTGTGGGCAGGTACCCGTAGTGCCCGTTGGCCAGTTCAATGGTGAACGTCGGCCGCAGCGGACTCAACTCCTTGATTGCCAGCCCGATTTCCGTGAACACTTCGCAGGGGATGGCGGCGATGCCAAGACCGCCAAGCCGGAGCGCCTGAAGTTTCAGGTTCGCCGTGGCTGGCCCTTCGTGCAGTTGGATTGCTCGCTCCGCGTACGCTTTGGCGCGCACCGGCAGCTTTTTCTCGTCCGGCTCGGCCAGAGCGCTGCGGGAAAAATCAAGCTGGCGGGACGTGGGTTTGCGAAATTGCAGCGGCAACTCGCGCTCGGCCATCCGGATAGTGAGAGAGCCGGCATACTCCATGCGCTCCGCCACCTCGGTGGCGTGCCCGGCCATTTTTGCAGCTACCTCGCGGATGCGCTCGAACGGCTGCGCGCGCGGGCGGGGATGCAGGAAATTGGTGTTGTTCACATCGCCGCTGGTGCCGTTAGAAAGGATGGCGACAAAAGACGGGTCGCCGGGTGCGATCTTCGCCGCCGTCTGCTTCGCGAATTCGCCGAAATAATCGGCGGAGAGCATGTTGCCGGGCACGCCCCCTACGTAATGCAGAGAGTAATTCGCCAGCAGCGCCAATGGCTTTCCAGCCGCGGTGCGGATGGAAAGAACGCTGAATTCGGGGTCCGTCGCGCCGGCCGGGTGAACCAGGTCGGGGGATCCGGCGCCGGGGTTCATGCGGGCAATATCCGTGGTCTCGCCATAGGGGTTCGGCGGAATGGACCCGGGCCGCATGTACCAGCGGCGGTTGAACAGCTCTTCGGGAACCGGACGCGACCCATAGCCGGCCCGGGCGGGTTGAAGGCGCTGGTTGGCGCGGAAGATTGCTTCCGCCGTCTGCGTAATCAGACGGTCTGTGTAGCGCTGCTCGCGCTCGTTGCCGGGTTCTGGCAAAGAAGGCGGCGCCGAGTGGGTGTGGGTGGCGGAGATCAGAATACGGTGGGAGGGGATACCGGTGCGTTTCTCCGCAAGCAGCTTGGCGCGGTCCATCGTTTCCCGCTTCAAGTAGCAACTATCCACCACCGCCAAGGCCACGCGCGTACCGCCGTCCTCGAGTACCAGCGCGCGCGTGTGCAGCGGATCGTGGGCTGAGGTAGCGAGCACCAGCGTGAAGCCTCCGATGACACGTACAGGCCACTCCTGTGGAGTGATGTCCTCGACTGCGGCGCCGGCACGCAATGCCGCGTGGGAGGGCAGCGCGAAACCCAGAAGAAGTAGGACGGCGAAATTGTTCATAGGCTTCCGACCATATTACCCTTTCGTGCCGTCCGCGTTACCATGTGTCCCATGGCTCCTTCTCACGCAATCCCGCTACAGGAATCGAAGATTCTCCAAAGTTACGCGGACAAGACGCCCCGCTCCCAGGCCTTACATGCCCGGGCGAAGGCCATCCTGAGCAACGGCGTCACCCATGTCGGACGCTACCTGGAGCCACATCCCGTGTATGTGGAACGGGCGGCGGGATCGCGTAAATGGGACATTGACGGCAACGAGTACGTGGATTATTTCGGCGGACACGGCGCCCTGATCCTGGGTCACAATCATCCGGCTGTAGTCGAGTCCGTGATGGCGCAAGTGCCCAAGGGCGCGCATTACGGTGCGTCCCACGTCCTGGAAGTGGAGTGGGCGGAACTCGTCCACCAACTGATTCCTTCCGCCGCGCAGGTTCGCTTCACCACGTCAGGAACGGAAGCCACGCATTTGGCGCTCCGCCTCGCCCGCGCGTTTACCGGCAGGAACAAGATCATGCGCTTCGCCGGACACTTTCATGGATGGCATGATCACGTTTGCTTTCCCCCCGGCGGCGCGCCCGGCATCCTTCCCGGTATCGTCGAGGATACGCTGATCGTGGCGCCCAATGACACCGAGGATGTGGAGAGGACACTTTCCACCCGGGACGATGTGGCCGCGCTGATTCTGGAGCCAACGGGGGCCACGTTCGGGCAGATCCCAACCGGCGGAGACGTACTACAGCGGTTGAGAGAAATCACCGCGAGCCGCGGCGTGCTGCTCATCTTCGACGAGGTGATCACCGGTTTCCGCTGTTCTCGCGGCGGGGCGCAGCAGTTCTATGGAGTGACGCCCGATCTGACGACGCTGGCCAAGATCATCGCTGGAGGATATCCCGGAGCGGCACTCGCCGGACGCTCCGATGTGTTGCGGCTGCTCGAATACAGCCATGCCGGCGGACGCATCCAGCCGCCGCCGGTGATGCATCAGGGAACATACAATGCAGGACCCGTTTCGGCGGCCGCGGGGATCGCTACGCTCAAGCAGATTCGGGATACGGATGCGATCGATGCCGCCAACCGGACGGCTGCCGCCATTCGGGATGGAATGAACGCTGCGATCGAACGCCGCGGCTTGAAGTGGTGCGTATATGGCAGGTTTTCAGAATTCCATCTTCACTGCGGAAACGCTTCGGTGGAGGACATCCATGCGGGGCGCACGCCGTGGCGGCAGTTGAAGGGATCAACCCCCCCGGCGCTCGTCCACAAAATCCGTACGGGATTTCTCCTGCATGGGGTGGACATCGTGGGCTGGCCCGGCGGCGTTGTCTCGGCGGTGCATTCGGCGGAGGACTTGCGGCGGACGGTGTCCGCGTTTGAAGCAACTCTCGGAATGCTGGCCGGCGAGGGTGACTTGTGACGGCGACGCGGACGCGCTACTCCGTATTGCTCTTTGTAACTCTAGCCGCCTTTATCACGTATTTCGACCGTGTTTGCATCGCGGTGGCCGCCCCGTTGATCCAATCCGATCTCGCGCTTTCGCAGTACGAGATGGGATGGGTGTTTACGATGTTCTACCTGGCCTACGCCATTTTCGAGATTCCCGCGTCCTGGGCTGGCGACCATTGGGGACAACGGCGCACACTGGCCCGCATCGTCGGCGGCTGGTCGTTGTTCACTATGCTGACAGGTATGGTCCGCGGTTACGCCAGCCTTTTGGTGATCCGGTTCTTGTTTGGCGCCGCGGAGTCGGGCGCGTTTCCCACGCTGTCCCGCGCACTCGCGCGATGGTTTCCTCCCTATGAAAGAAGCTTCGCCAATGGGCTGATGTGGATGGGCGCGAGGCTCGGCGGCGCCATCTCACCACCGCTTGCCGTCATGGCGATCGCGTGGGTAGGGTGGCGCGGCACCTTCTTTATTTTCGGCGCCGTGGGATTGGTGTGGGTGGCGGTCTGCGCGCTCTGGTATCGCGACGATCCCGCCAATCACCCTCGCGTAAATGCCGTAGAGTTACAAAAGATCCGTGCGGGCGCGGCGCCCGCACGGCCCGGTGTACAGACGCTGGCTTGGAAAAAGCTGCTCTTCAACCGCGACCTGCTGATCCTCTGTGCGACGTACTTCGCCTCGGGATTCGGCTTTCAGTTTTTCGTGACCTGGCTTCCCACCTACCTCACCACGGAACACGGACTCACCTTGACGCGATCCGGATTCTACGCCGCCCTGCCCTTGCTGGCTGGAGCCCTGGGATGCGCGCTCGGGGGCATCGTCTCCGATGCGATCACACGCTGGAGCGGCAGCCTGCTCTGGGGGAGGCGCATTGTCGGCGCGGGCGGATTTCTACTGGGGGCCGCCGGCTTCACGTTCGCCATCAGCGCGCGGACCCCGGAGTTTGCGATCGCGTGTCTGGCGTTTGCGTCCGCGGCGCATGATCTGACGCTGCCTGTGGTTTGGGCCACCTGTACGGACTTGGGCGGCAGGTTCGGCGGTACGGCGGGAGGGTGGCTGAACCTTGCATCGAGCCTATCCGGAATGCTTGCCCCTGTCGCATCGGCGGGTTTAGCCCAATGGTTCGGATCTTTCCATGCCGTGTTCTGGGTCACCACTTCGCTGTATCTGGCCGGCGCCTTGCTGTGGCTCTTCATTGACCCTCGCAAACCGGCAATCACCTGAAAGGATTGTTCATGGCAAAAACACCGTATTTGTACCAGCATCACACCTGGGTAGAGTTAAAAGAAGTCGCGAAGAAAGAGCCGGTCGTAGTGCTGCCGATTGGCTCGGTGGAAGATCACGGGCCGCATCTTCCCCTGGATGTCGACAACTTTCTAATCTGGCAGATCTGCGAAGAGGCGGCCAGGCGCGCGGATGGCGAGATCCTGCTGATGCCGATTATTCCCTTCGGATACGAGACGCACCACATGGATTTTCCCGGGACCATCGACATTCATATGGAGCACCTGCTTCATTTCGTGCTGGATGTTACCAAGAGCGTGGCGCACCATGGCTTCCGGCGAATTCTCATCGCCGATGGTCACGGCTCGAACATGCCCATCCTGGAACTCGTGGCGCGGCGCACGATTCTCGAGACCGAGGCGCTGTGTGCGGCGTTTCTTTGGCCATCGCTCGCGTTGGCCGATATCCGGAAAGTGCGGGAGTCCGGCCGCGGCGGCATGTCGCATGCCTGCGAACTGGAGACATCGGTGTACCTCTATCTCGACAAGGAACGGGTTCAGATGGACAGAGCGCGGAAGGAACAAGGAGTGCCGCAGTCAGACTTCATCTGGCAGGATCTGACCGACCCGGGGCCGATACGAATGATGGACTATTGGACGTGCTTCTCGAAGTCCGGCGTAAATGGAGACCCGACGCTTGCCACCGCGGAGAAGGGCAAGGTGATCTATGAGGCGGTGGTGACGAACTTCGTGAAGTTCGCGCGGGAGTTCAAGAAACGCCCTCGCGGGGAGCGGACTGACCACCACGCTACGTAAGGATGCCTTTGACGACCTCTCCCGAGATACCGGTGAGGCGCGCATCCAGGCCCTGGAATTTGACCGACAGCCGTTTATGATCGATGCCCAGCAGGTGCAGCATGGTGGCGTGGAAATCATGCACCGTGACGATACTTTCCTCGGCCGCATAGCCCAGATCGTCGGTGGCTCCGTAGCTGATGCCGCCCTTGATGCCGCCGCCGGCGAGTAGATACGAGAAGCCCTTGATATGGTGGTCGCGCCCATCCCCGCCTTGGGACATCGGCGTACGGCCGAACTCACCGCCCCACACCACCAACGTGTCGTCAAGCATCCCGCGCTGCTTCAGATCCTTGATGAGCGCGGCGGTGGGCCGGTCCACCTCTTCGGCTTTCAGCGCCACGTTCGACTTCACCGCGCCATGGTGATCCCAATCGCGATGATAAAGCTGGATGAAGCGCACGCCGCGCTCCGCCAGGCGGCGGGCGAGCAGGCAATTTGAGGCAAACGAGCCATCGCCGGGAGTTGCGCCGTACATGTCGACAATGTGCTTCGGCTCCTTGCTCATGTCCATGAGTCCGGGCACGCTGGCTTGCATCTTAAACGCCATTTCGTACTGCGCGATGCGCGTCAGGATTTCCGGATCCTTTAGAGCGGCGTGTTCCATGCGGTTCAGTGCATTGATCGTCTCAATGGATTCACGCTGTACGCTGCCGTTGATGCCCGCCGGATTCTGGATGTAGAGCACCGGGTCGCCGATCGAGTTCAGCTTGACGCCTTGAAACTTACTGGGCAGCAATCCGGCGGACCATTGGCGTGCGGCGATCGGCTGCATCTGGCCGCCTTTGCCGGCGGATGTAAGAACCAGATATCCCGGCAGGTCCACCGCGTCTGAGCCGAGACCGTAGAGAACCCAGGAGCCCATGCTGGGACGTCCGGTGACGATCGACCCGGTGTTCATCACGGTGTGCGCCGGGTCGTGATTGATCTGTTCGCCCGTCATGGAACGTACAATGCAGATCTCCTCCGAGATGCCGCCGATATGGGGGAACAACTCGCACATTTCCTGCCCCGCGGCGCCGAACTTCTGGAACTTGTGCTGGGGGCCGAAGCAAATCAGCGGCCGGCCCTGCAGTTGGGCGATCTGCTGGCCCTTGGTCATTGACTCCGGCATCGGCTTGCCGTGCATTTCGGCCAGCTTGGGTTTGTAATCGAATGTCTCGAGATGCGACGGTCCGCCGGCCTGGTAGAGAAAGATCACCCGCTTGGCCCTGGCTGGATGATGGAGAGGATTCACGACACCGCGCCAGCGCGCATCGTCGGCCAGCAATCGGGAATTCAGCAGCGAATTGAGGGCGATGACACCGATGCCGGCGATCCCGCGTCCGAGGAATGTGCGGCGATGAATCGTATTGATGAGCTGTTCCACTGTTACTACCTTTAATTCCGATAGATCGTTTCGTGCAGATTCAAAATCGCCCGGGCAATTGTAGTGAGGGCGGCGAGTTCGGTGGGCTTGGCCGCTTCCAGCAGCGGTGCTTCGCCAACCCGCAGCAGCGCTTTTGCGTCCGCCGGAGCAGCATCGAATTGCGCCAGGTTTTTGCGGTATAATGCAGCGACCGTGCGGCGTTCTTCGGCCGTTGGTTTACGGGTGAGCGCCCGTAGAAACGCCCAGTCGATCCGTTGATCGAGAGTGCGCCCGCCATCCTTCACCATGTTTTGCGCGAATACCCGCGCCGCTTCCACGTAGATGGGATCGTTCAACAGAATCAATGCCTGCAAGGGCGTGTTCGAGCTAACGCGGTTCACGGTACATTCTTCACGGCTGGGCGCGTCGAAGGTGCCCATGCTCGGATGGAGGAACGTCCGCTGCCAGAACGTGTACACGCCCCGGCGGTACAGATCCCTGCCCCGGCTGGCCGAATAATCGCGCTTTGGAAAATTGAGCGCACTCAAATACCCTTCCGGCTGATATGGCCGCGCGCTCGGGCCGCCGAAGCTTTCTTCCAGCAGACCGGAAGCAGCGAGGGCGACATCGCGGACGATCTCGGCGTCCACGCGGAAGCGGCTCTGACGCGCCAGCAGACGGTTATCAGGATCGCGCTCGTCAAGTTGTGGATTGGTGAGCGAGGATTGCCGGTACGCGTGGCTGGTGACGATGACGCGAATGAGGTGTTTCACATCCCAGGCATGCGCGCCGGCCGCTTGCCATTGCGGTTGCATAAACTCCGCCGCGAGCCAGTCCAGCAAGTCCATATGCGTGGGCCATTCTCCCTGCGACCCGATGTCGTCGAGCACTTTGGAAAGGCCGGTGCCAAACAATTGCCGCCACAGGCGGTTGACGAACGCGCGGGCGGTCAACGGATTTTCGGGCGATGCGATCCAGTTCGCCAGATCGAGGCGCGTGGCCCGGCGGCCGTCTGTGTCGAGCTTGCCGAGGAATGCCGGTACCGCGGGCTCAACGACCGCGCCGGAATCATCCATCCAGTTGCCGCGCGGAAGAATCCGAGTCTCGCGGGGGCGAGTGGATCTCGTCACGACAACTCTGGGGATGGCGGCATCGAAGCGGTTGAACTCCGCTTCGAGCTTCGCTGTCTGGATTACCAGCGGCTGCAAGTCCGCGGAGCGCCACTGATAATAATCGAGCAGAAGCTTCTTCTGTACGTCGGTGCGTTGGCCCTCCGCAGTTTTAAGCGCCTTCACAACGGCGTCCGGAATTGCCTGCTTTGCAGCGACCGCCTGCGGTTCGGGCCACGAATGCTCGCCTTCGGAGAGAGAAAGACGGAAACGGCCCAGCGTGGCGCGACGGATTTCGGAATCATGCCGCAACCTTATTTTGAGTATCGAATCCTCCCGCGTGCCGACCTTACCCGCGAAACGTAAAGCCAGGAACAACCCGTTGTTATCCCCATACCATGCGGTGCCCCAGCCAGTGGCCGGATTGCCGTCAATCGCCGCCATCGCGTGATATTCCGGCGATTGGAAGTTGATGTTTGAAGTGGCAAGCGAAAACGGCAGTTTGGCTCCGGCCATTTCCGCTTCGACTTCTGTCAGCACCAGGCGGTCCGCACCGCGGGCGACGCGCTGGCCGGCGAGGCTCTCATCCTGGACCGCTTCAAGGCCCAGTGCGGTCCAAGTCCCGGCGCCGGGGCGGATGGTAATCGTATAAGTGTCGTTTTCAGGATTCGGCCCGCTCGCCACCACCAGACCATTCTCCGCAGCCTCATCGTTCAAGATCGTCAGCGTCGCGCCATTCGCCGCTTGCGCGGTTAGCGGCTTCTGGATTCGCCACGGGAACCCGCCGGCTTCGTGGCGGCTCAGCACTTCCTTCTCCCAGCCGCTGTCTGCCGCCATCAAGACCTGCGCTTCGGAGTCGAGATTGCGCCGGGCTTCGGCCCATTGCCAGCTGAGGCGCTCGCGCTGGCGCTGCTGGTCCTCTGTTGGCAGATCCAGTTGTGCGCCCCAGGCCTTGGACGTACGATCCGGCACGAGACCTGTCTCGAGAATGTCGGCAAAAAAAGCCTCCATCGAGTAAAAGTCGCGCGCCGTGAAAGGATCGAATTTGTGATCGTGGCACTCGGCGCAGCCGAGCGTACTGCCCAGCCAGATGGCGCTCACGGTCCGGACGCGATCAGCGGCGTACTTCGAGATGTATTCCTTGGGTTGCAGGCCGCCTTCGGCCGAGGTGCGCGTCAGCCGGTTATAGGCCGAGGCAACCCTCTGCTCCGTTGCCGCATTGGAAATCAGATCTCCGGCCAGCTGCTCACGGGTGAATTGATCAAACGGTTTATTGTCGCGAAACGCACGCAGCACGTAGTCGCGGTATGGCCAGGCGGGAAACGGATTGTCGCCATGGAATCCCGACGTATCGGCGTAGCGGACCGCGTCGAGCCAGTGCAGCGCCTGTTTCTCCGCATAGCGCGGCGAGGCCAGCAGGCGGTCAACCAACTTTTCATAAGCATTTCGCGAAGTGTCTTTGAGGAACGCATCCACCTCGGCGGGCGTGGGCGGGATTCCGGTAAGATCCAGCGCGACCCGGCGGATGAGCGTACGGCGGTCCGCTTCGGGAGACGCTTTTAATCCCTCGCGCGCCAGACGCGCCTGAATAAAGACATCGACGGGATGCGCGGCCCCCGGTGGAAGAGCCGGCCGTGTCACGGGCGTGTAGGCCCAGTGGCCTTCGTACTTCGCGCCTTCGAGGACCCATTGCCGGATGGTTTCCTTCTGCGCCTGCGTGAGATCCTTGTGCGCGTGCGCCGGCGGCATGATGCGCGCACCGGTAGCGAAGACGCGCTGTACGATGGCGCTTCGCTCGGGATCGCCGGGGACGATAGCTGCTAGGCCCGATGGGCTCTTCTTGAGCGCTTCTTCTCGAATGTCGAGCCGCAGCCCGGCCATCCGGGCATTCCCGTCAGGACCGTGACAACGGAAGCACGTATCCGACATAATCGGCCTGATGTCGCGGTTGAAACGGACCTCGGCATAGACGGGAGCCGCAGCTAAAATGGCGGCGCCAATAGCAGCAAGGATACGGGTTGCCATGGTTTCACGGTACCAGAGCCTACGTGGCCCGATAGCGGCGGCAGGCGTCTTCATCCAAATCGACGCCAAGCCCGGGGCGGTCCGCCACGATCGCATAGCTGTCACGAATCTCGATCGGCTGCGTAATCAGATCGTCTACCCGCTGGTGGCTCAGAATATCTCCCGGCAGCGTGCAATTCGCGGCGGCGGCGCAGGAATGAAGCATCGCCGCATCCGTCACTCCCAACTCGTGTCCTGATCCATGCCACACCGGGATACGCGCCGCGCCAGCGAGATAGCAATTGGCTACGAAACTGGCCATGCTGGGGCTGGGGCCGGTATTGAACATGGTGCAAGCCTCGGCGCGGATCGCCTGGATCATCGCTGGCGCGCTCCCCAGGTGGAGCGCCAATGGCGTCTTTAGCTGACGCCGCAATTCGCGGTACCCCGGCATGTCGTTTTTCACGATGGGGTCCTCCATCACCAGCATGTTTCCCACGGCATCCAGCGCCCGGCCGATGGGAAGGAACTCTTCGACGGTCTTGTGGTAGCCGTTGAAATCGACCGTAACTTTCAGAGCCGGGGACACGGAGGCGATCGCTTCCACGGCCTTGACAATCGGGTCGCCGGGGCGCCCTTTGACTTTGATGCCATTGAAGCGGCCCTTCACCGCGCGTTCGGCGGCGCGCTTGATGTCGGTGGGATTCTTACGGCCGCACCAGTAATTTACCAGCACTTTCCGTTGGGCCAGACCGCCCAGCAGCTTGTAGACGGGCCAGCCGAGCGCCTTCCCCATCGCGTCATAAACCGCCATCTCGAATCCGGAGTACGTCCCGCGGCCCGGCAGTTCCAGCCGGGTGAGATTCAGATCGAAGATGTTTTTGCCTCGAAGGAAATCGGCGCTGCGTTGGACTTCCGCCGCGGCCAGTCCGCGAGACGTTTCTCCAAACCCGGTGATTCCCGAATCGGTATGCAGCTTGATCATGAACTTGGGAATACTTGGGAACTCGGTGAGGGTGTCGGGCCCGAGTTCCGGGCTGCTGATGATGTCCGGCTGCATCGGAACTTTCACCGGGAACAATTCGATCCGGGTGATTTGCAGCCGCTCGGTCCGGCCGGCCGCGGTTGCGGGAATGGCGGGCAGGATGGAAAGAGTCGAGAGGCCGCTGAGCAGGGCGCGGCGTGAGAGGGGAGGTGTTGTCATTGATATCTCCTGAATGTCCTTGCCCAGTATAGATGCGTGGGCAATTGTCTGCCAGAGGCGATCAGCTCCCAATCGGTTGCGGCTCTATGTGCCGGGGCTAGTGCTTACGGGGTGCTTGAGATGGACACGGGAGCCTGTGGTTTCATGAATAGCGAATCCAGCTTTTTGCAAGGCGCGTAGAACTTCTCTGGGTTTAAGGCTGCCAAGACGTGGAGACATGGCGTCGTTGTCTCTGAGCAAGCCGCGAATGTGACAGCTAATAGCATCCGTGCCATTTCGCGGGATTCGTCAAGGTTGCGGCCGTAGGTAACCTGGCGAGCATTAGGATCGTATTACCAGGAGCTGTGGAATGCGTATGTCGAAAGCTACGCTCTGAAGACGTCCTGGAGGCGACGGGTGACAATCTGGTGTTCCCCGGGGCGCATCATCCAGACCGAGACATGCAGCAGCCGTTCCCCGCGCCGTGAAATTGCGATCGCCGGGGTACCTTCCATCAATTGCCGCACAACCTCCGAGGCGCCGAACTTGAAAGCGTCTTCGGTCCAGGTGAGCCGCAGGTGGGGCACGCGATTTGCCACCGGCGGCAGGTGACGCTCGGCATTCAGACCGGAGATTTTTCCCAGCTTTCCGATCATGTACTGAACCCGGGAATCGAGTTCCCGGAACTCCGCGTCATGGTCCACTTTCAGGTAGCGCTCGACCGCGGCAAGCAATCCGAGCATTTCTTCCTTCCCCACTTTCATGCCGCGGCCGATGCTGGCGTAGGGATTAGTGGCCGGCCGGGCGGCTTCAATCAGATCCTTCCGCCCGAGCAGCATGCCGGAACATTGCGGACCGCGCAGAGCCTTGCCGCCTGAGAACGCGACGAGGTCGAAACCTTCGCGAGCGTATTGGGTCAGTCGTTCCACCGGCGGAATGTCCGAGGCGGCATCGTTGAAGGTAGGCACGCCGCGCTCTTTGCCGACGCGTATCCACTCTTCGCGCTTGATCCGGCCTTCGGGCTCCATTTCGTTGTAGAAGAACATCATGGCTGTCCGCTCATTGATCGCCCGGTCCAGCTCTTCGCGCGTTTCCACCCAGTTGATCTTTGTCCCGATCAACAGCATTTGTTGTTCGTAGCCGCCGCGATGACTCTTCTGCTGCACGATCTCATTCTTCATGTCGGCGGTGTCCGGCAGGCGGCGGAGCTTTTCCGGATCGCCCATCGCTACGCAGGCAGCCGTACCAAGAGTGATCGCCGAGGCGCATCCACAAGTGACCATGGCGGCCGGAGCCCCGAGAAGTTCCGCCAGGCGGGCGCCGACTTTCTTTTGGAGTTCTGTCAGGGGCACGAAATGTTTAGCCGCCTGATCCATGGCGTCCAGAACTTCCGGCGGCATGAGCGACCCGCCGAGGTGAGTCACGACGCCCACTCCGTTGATCACCGGGCGGATGCCGAGGCGGCCGTAAATCC
>DATLCW010000083.1:0-50297 GCA_035526195.1 Bryobacteraceae bacterium | reverse complement strand
ATTTGAGATGCCGTTCGCGCAACATGACGTACCAGGGCACGTCGCCGTGAAAGACGCCCGCGCCTTTCGGAATCTCATTGGTGTCCGATCCGAACTTCTGCCCCGTGGCGGCGAGCATCATCGGATGCGGCCAATCGGCATCGGGGTTCTTGAGCAACGGCGAAAGATCGTGGCCGTGCATCTCCCAGGGAATCTCGATTCCGGCGAAGCGGAACATCGTGGGGACGAGGTCCACGCCTCCCACCGGGGTATTGCAAATGCGGCCCTCGGGAATACGCCCCGGCATGGAAAAAATAAGCGGCGATCGCACGTTGGCGTCGTAGGCGGCAACCTTGGTTCCGCGGAAGCCGTGCTGTCCGAACGCCAGGCCCTGATCGGAAGTAAAAATAACGAGCGTGTTCTTGCGCTGCCCCGTCTCATCGAGGGTGGCCATCAAACGTCCAACGGCTTCATCGAGCGCGAATACACCCTGATGATACTGCCGCACCCAGGAGCTTAACGTGCGGCCCCCGGACACCGGCGTGCCATCGGGCCCTTTCTTCCAATGCTCCACCTTTTGCGCCCAATCGGGTTTGCCGGGGCGCGGCGGAAAGATGTCGGCCGGAGTCTCGAAGTCAGCACCCTTCAACTCCTGTTTGTGGCGCTCGGCGGGAGTGTACGGCCCATGTACGGCTCCGTAGCAAAGCCAGAGATACCACGGCTTGTCTTTTGCCCGGCCGTTGCCGCGGATGAGATCGGTGGCCCAGTCCGTGTATTGATCGGTGGAATACCGCTTCATGATTTCGGTTTTTCCGCCGTGGTGGGTCACGGGCTGATCGTAGTAGTAATGGGTGCTTGTCTCGGTGTACTTGGGACGATTCCACACCAGCTGATAATCCCAGTCGCGGCCAAAGCCGGTGTCGGTTCCGGTGTGCCACTTTCCTATTTGCGCGGTGAAGTATCCTTTGGCGCGGAACACTTTCGGCCAGAACGGACACTTTTGCGGATCATAGGCGCTGCCCGGATAGTTGCCTTCCATGCGCATCGATTCGACTCCGAACTGATGATGGCCGGTGAGCATCGTGGCGCGCGACGGCATGCACCAGGCGCCATTGTAGGCGGCGGCGAATCGCACGCCCTGTTTCGCGAACTTGTCGATATTGGGGGTGCGGACCCAGGGATACGCTTCGGGATAGGCGCTGATCGTGCGGTAGGAATGGTCATCGGTGTAGATGAACAGGATATTGGGCCGCTCCGGGGTTGCCGCCGCCGCGGCCCCAACGGTCAACGCGCCCAGCATTTCTCTGCGGGTCATCTGTGGATTCTATCAGGTTCATTCTACCAACCGGCTGCGAATTTTAGGCTAAGCTGGGAGTATGAACAAACTCTTCCTGGGCGCCCTCGTTCTGAGCTCAGCCATGTTTGCCGGTGACATGACCGGCTGGATCAGCGACAGCTCCTGCGGAGCGTCCAATGCGAGCGCGGAAAAGAGCTCCCGCGAATGCGCCGCCACGTGCCTCAAGAATGGAAGCAAGGCCGTCTTCGTCTCCGACAAAGATCAGAAGGTCTATAAGCTCTCCGACAGCGCCAAGGCCGCCAGGTTCCTCGACAAAAAGGTGAAGGTCTCGGGGAAGGTGACCGGCGACACGATCGAACTTGCCAGCATCGGCTACGCCGAATAGCTGACGTCGCTCACCCCAGGATGTGCTCGATCAGGCGAGCCGCATACGTCTTCATGCGGTCATTGACTCGATCGTTGTCTTTCGGAAGCCTGCCGATCCGATCGGCGGCGGCGCGAACCTTCGACACGCCGATCGTGTCCAGAGCATTCAGAGCCAGCAAAGCGGTATAGATCCCATGGCGGTCCATATCCGCCAAGTCGACTAAATCGTCCACCGCTTGCAGAGCCTCCGCGGCGGCGATGCGTACACAGGGCGACGGGTCTTTCAAAACCTTTTGCAACGGGGAAGTCCGGCCAGATATCATCAATCCCACAGCAGCCCAGTAGCGAACGCCGCTGTCGCTATCTTCCAGTCCCTTGACGAACACTTCCGTTGCGGGCCGCACGCTGCGCGAAGCAAGATCCGCCATACCTGCAACTCTTTCCACCGCATATCTGGCGGGATCGTGCCCCATGCTGTAGGGAGCTCTGCCCTCGGAGCGGGAATGCATTTCCGTCTCCGGCAGAAATCCAACATCGCGGATCTGAACCGCTAATTCCCGCTGCGCTTTTCTCATCCGTTCCAACGTGCCGCGGTACTCGGGCACTCCGGCGAGGTTCACCACTTCATCGCGGTCTGTTCCAAGTTCGTAAAGCTCCTCGGCGGGCTTCTTCTCCCAGAAGCGCTTCTGCACGGCATTGAGCTTTCCCGCGTCGTACAGTTCCTTCCACTTCTGAGTAGTAGGCGTCTCAAACATGTACGCCAGATGCTGTCCGTAAATCCGCTGCGGCATGTAGTTGCGAATGTAGACGAAGCGCTTGTCACGGACACTGCGCACCAGGTCGTAGCGCTCATCCATACGTCCCCGGAACCCATATACATAGGGCTGCTCCGGAGCCGGACCAAGAAAAGCATGACCCTGATGGTAGGCGGGCTTTGCAATCCCCGCCAGGCTCAGCACCGTAGGCGCGAGATCGACAAACGACACCAGCCGCTCCGTTGTTCCGCCTCGCTTATAATCGGGCGGCGCAAGATTTTTGAATTTATCCGGCACATGAACCAGCATCGGCACATGGAGCCCGGAGTCGTACGGCCAGCGCTTGCTGCGAGGCATGCCCGAGCCGTGATCGGAGTAAAAGAACACGATTGTGTTGCCGGCCAGGCCATCCTGTTCTAACTCCGCCAAAACCCGGCCCGCCATTTTGTCCATTTCCGTGATGTTGTCGTAATACTGCGCCCAGTCGCGCCGCACCTCCGGCGTATCCGGATGATAAGCGGGAATGCGGACGCCGGCCGGATCGTGGACGGGAGTATGCGGCCGCCGCCGGATCTGGCTTTCATGCGTGATCACAAAATTGAATACCGCGAAAAACGGCTGCCCCTCCTTGCGCCCGCGCCAATGCGCCTTACTGCTCGACTCATCCCAGACTTTGCCCGTGTGCGCGATGTTGTAGTCTTCTTTTACGTTATTCGTGCAATAGTAGCCGGCCTCGCGCAGATAAACCGGGAACATCTTCTGACCGTCGGCGAGCCTGGTAAAGGAACGCATATGCTCCGCCCCCGTGGATGGCGGATACATGCCGCTGATGATCGTCGTGCGCGCGGGTGCGCACACCGGCGCATTCGACCACACATGGAGATACCTCAGCGAACGCGCGGCCAGCTTATCGACATTCGGAGAAGTGGCGTAACGGTCGCCATAGCAGCCCAGATGAGGGCCCATGTCCTCGCATGTAATCCAGAGAATGTTCGGCCTTTCGGTCTGCGCGGGAAGCTGCAGCGCCGGTAGCGCTGCAGCCGTTGCGAGCAAGTCCCGTCGTCGCATAAAAGACCAACGTATCGGCCTATTTTTCGATACGCATGCCGAAAAACGACCGGTAAACGAAGAACATCGAGATCGCCAGAAACACCGCCGCCAGCGCCGTGCTGAAGTTGTTGCCCTGATCCTTGGATAGCGAGACCGCCAACTCCACTGCCAGCAAGCCGAACAGCGTCGTGAACTTGATGATCGGGTTCATGGCCACCGAAGACGTGTCCTTGAACGGATCGCCCACCGTATCGCCAACGACGGTGGCGTCGTGCAGCGGTGTGCCCTTGCCCTTAAGCTCCGTCTCTACGATTTTCTTCGCATTGTCCCAGGCGCCGCCCGCATTGGCCATGAAAATGGCCTGATACAAACCGAACAGCGCGATCGAGATCAGGTAGCCGATGAAGAAATAGGGTTCCAAAAACGCGAATCCCAGGGTCGAAAAGAACACCGTCAAAAAGATATTGAACATGCCCTTCTGCGCATACTGCGTGCAGATTTCGACCACCTTCTTCGAATCGCTCACAGACGCCTTCGTCGTGCTTTCCAGATTGATATTGGCTTTGATGAACTCTACCGCCCGGTAGGCGCCGGTAGTCACTGCTTGCATCGACGCCCCGGTGAACCAGTAAATCACCGCGCCGCCCGCGATCAGGCCCAGCAGAAACGGCGGATGCAGAATGGAGAGATTCGACAGCAGCTCGGGCTTCAAACCTTCGGTCAGCGCCACGATGATCGAGAAAATCATTGTCGTGGCGCCCACCACCGCCGTTCCGATCAGCACCGGCTTGGCAGTCGCTTTAAACGTGTTGCCCGCACCGTCGTTTTCTTCAAGATGCTGCTTGGCTTCTTCAAACCTCGCATCGAAGCCGTACTTTTGCTTGATGTCGGACTTGATGTTGGGCACTTTCTCGATCTCGGAAAGCTCATACACCGATTGCGCATTGTCGGTCACCGGGCCATAGGAATCGACCGCGATCGTCACCGGACCCATCCCCAGAAACCCGAAAGCGACCAGTCCGAACGCGAACACCGCCGGAGCCATCATCAGGCTCCCCATGCCCATCAGGCTGACATAGTAGGCGATCCCCATCAGCAGCAGAATGCTCATGCCGAGCCAATAAGCGCTGAAGTTGCCGGCCACCAGCCCGGAAAGGATATTCAGAGACGCCCCGCCCTCGCGAGACGACGTCACCACTTCCCGCACATGCCTCGATTCGGTGGACGTAAACACCTTCACCAGCTCCGGGATAATGGCCCCGGCCAGGGTGCCGCAGGTGATGATGCTCGAGAGCTTCCACCACAGCGAGTCATCGCCGCCGATGTGCGGAATCAGCAACGCGGAAACGACGTAGGTCAGCACCACAGAAACAATCGAAGTCAGCCAAACCAGTGTGGTCAGCGGAGCCTCAAAGTTCATCTTATCCACCATCGCGTACTTCGCCTTCGCCCACGCTTCATTGATGAAATAAGATCCCGCCGAGGCAACCACCATCATGATGCGCATCGTGAAGATCCACACGAGCAACTGCACCTGAACCAGCGGCTCGCGCACAGCGAGCAGGATGAAGCTGATCAGCGCGACGCCGGTGACTCCATAGGTCTCGAAGCCGTCCGCGCTCGGTCCCACCGAATCGCCGGCATTGTCGCCCGTACAATCGGCGATCACGCCCGGGTTCCGCGCATCATCCTCCTTAATCTTGAAAACGATCTTCATCAGGTCGGCCCCGATGTCGGCGATCTTCGTGAAGATGCCGCCCGCCACGCGCAACGCCGCCGCTCCCAGGGACTCGCCGATGGCAAATCCGATGAAGCAGGGACCCGCATAGTCTCCCGGAATAAACAGCAGGATGATCAGCATCAACAGTAGTTCCACCGAAATCAGAAGCATCCCGATGCTCATGCCGGCCTTTAACGGGATGGCGTAGCAGGGAAATGGCTTGCCGCGCAGACTGGCGAACGCGGTTCGCGAATTGGCGAATGTATTCACGCGAATGCCGAACCACGCGACCGAGAAGCTGCCGGCGATACCCACCAGACTGAAAAAGAGAATGATCGCGACCTTGACAAAATCCATGTGCTGCAAAACGCCGAAATACAGCACGATGATCGACCCGATGAAGATCTCCAGGATCAGCAGGAACTTGCCCTGCGTCAGCAGGTACGTTTTGCATGTCTCGTAGATAAGCTCAGAGATCTCAAGCATGCTCGCATGCACCGGCATGTTCCGAAGCTGCTTGTAAATCATCAGGCCGAAAACCAGCCCAAGCGCACTCACTAATAATCCGATCATCAGAAACGACCGGCCGTCCATGCCCCCTAAAAATGTGGCTGTGCTGAGGTCCGGGAGAATCAGGTTGGCTTCACCTCCCGCGTGTGGCTGCTGACCGAAGGCCGCGTAAGCGAAAGTCAGCAAGAGGGGAAGAAGGCGCCGGACGTACACGGAAAACGCGCTGCGGACATTCCGGACTTCGGCGCGGAAGCGGGACTCCATTGTGTTGATATCCTCCAAGGTGATATGCGGCGGGCGTAAGGGTTTAAGGTTTAAGGCCGTCTCATAACATACCAGGATGGTTGAACAAGAATCAAATTTCCTGGTACTTCCCGTACGCTAAATACGTGTATATGCAATAATCGGAGCCGGCAGGTGGTGGCGGATGCTGCTTCGCGAAGACGTGCCGCCGCCGCCCGTCCTTTCGCATATTCGGGCCGTGCGCTTTTTGACAGAGAGCCAACGGTAACGTGCACTATGAATTGCGATATCTTCCGCTTGCCCTGTATGTGCGCCGCGTTGCGGCGGACCTCGCGGGCGGTGAGCCAGTGTATGACGAGGCTTTCCGGCCGCTTGGCTTGCGCTCCACTCAGTACACCATCCTCGGCGTCTTGTGCAAGGAAGGCGAGATGAAGCAGCGTCGCGTTGGAGAACTGCTGGCGCTCGACCGTACGACGTTGACGCGCGTCCTGAAGATTATGGAAGCCAACCGCTGGATCAGCTCGATTCCCGGTGTGGACCGGCGGGAGCGGTTGGTGCGCGCCAGCGAAGAAGGGCGGAAGCTCTTCGAAGAAGCTACTCCCCGCTGGGGGGAGGTTCAGGACCGGCTGAAGGCGGCGTTTGGCGCATCTCAGTGGGACGACGTATTGCGGCTTGCCGAGCGGATGAGCCATGGCGCCGGCCGTGCGGCCCGCGGGGGGCGCAACGCGCCAATCGAAACATAAACACTTTTCTCTGTTTCAAACAAAAAATGTCTTGAATGTTTGATGCGCTTCTGGCACAATGCGGGAAACGCCATTAGCGTGTAGTGCCGGAAATGCGAGGAAACCATAAAACGAACGCATCAGCAGCGGCCGCCGGGAGCGAGGGCTTCCGCGGCCTTCTTCGTTTACGGGGCCGCCTTTCCTCCCGCGCCATGACGTTCCCATAGCCGAAGTAGACACAGGAGAGTATTTGTGTTGAAAGAAACAGGAACAGTGAAATGGTTCAACGCCGCGAAAGGATATGGATTCATCCAGCGGCATACCGGTGAGGACGTGTTTGTCCATCACTCCGCCATCGTGATGCACGGTTATCGCACGTTGAACAACGGCGCGATGGTCGAGTTTGAGGTGCGGACAGGCCCCAAGGGTTTGCACGCTGAGAATGTCAGCATGAACTGAGGAGGTTGAGGGAGCGGCGCTGCAGGGCCGCTCCGGTCCGCCTCGTTCGCTTAATTGGTGATATCGTGCGTCCGGCTCTCGCCGCGAACCTCGTGGTAGATCTTCTCCCAGGCGCGATGAGCCGGGTGGTTGTCGTACGCTTTGAATGCCGCTTCGCTTTCAAACTCCATCACAAATACCGCCTGAATGGGCTTGTTCTCAATATCGCCCTGCATCTTGATGGTCTTAATCCAGACATTCTTGATGCCCGGGATGCTCGTTCCCATCTTCTTGACGCCGTCAAGCGCGGCCTTCTTCTGGGCGTCCGTAGCGCCCTCTTTCCAGTAAAGTGTCACCACGTGGATGATCGACGATGGTGTAGCGGCCGCCAGTGTGGCGGCTGTGAAAGCCACGGCCATGAGGCCGGTGGCCAGCAGACGGCGAGTCCGGTTTTTCATAAATCAATTACGCTCCCTTTTGTTTTGATGGTGTCCGGCCGTGCCCTGCATTCCATTCCAGTGTTCACTGGCTCGAGCGCAGTTGGCCGGGATCTTCTGCGAGGATTCGATGGTTGCGGGCCCACGAATTCTCCCTGCACATCGTTGAACTTCGGCTTCCCTTCCCCGCCCCGGAGTGCTGACGAATAGACGGTGTGCCCGATCGCTTACCAGCAGGATCATCGCCGCGCCGGGGCTCACCGGGTAATTCCGCGCTGCCACGTCAGCGGCTAGCGGCTGGCTCCGGTTTCCTGAAATACTTTGGCCCAATCCTTCAGAAATGTCTCCAGACCTTTATCCGTAAGAGGGTGATTGAACAACTGGTCGAGAACCTTGAAAGGCATCGTGCCGATATGCGCGCCAGCCACAGCGGATTCCTGCACATGAATGGGGTGGCGCAGCGAAGCCGCCAGAATCTGCGTCGGGTAGCCGTAGTTCTTATAGATCGTAACAATGTTCCGGATAAGGTCCATCCCGTTGATGGCGATGTCGTCGAGACGGCCTACAAACGGACTGATAATGTATGCGCCGGCCTTGGCGGCGAGCAATGCCTGCGGAGCGGAAAAACACAGCGTAACATTGCAGCGGATGCCATCCTTCGACATCGCCGAACATGCCTTGATGCCGTCGCGGGTGAGCGGCACCTTCACCACAATATTTTTGTGGATCTTCGCCAGCCCCCGCCCCTCTTCAATCATTGCCTTGCTATCGGTGGCGACCACCTCCGCGCTGATATCGCCGTCCACGATGTCGCAGATCATGCGCACTTGCTCGGGAAGCGGCCGGCCTTCTTTAGCGATCAGCGATGGGTTGGTGGTAACCCCGTCGACAATTCCCCAATCGGCGGCTTTTCTCAATTCGTCGAGATTCGCGGTATCTAAGAAGATCTTCATGAGCCTCACCCCCTTACGACGGTGTTTTCCAAGGCCCCAATTCCTTCAATCTCCACCCGCACAACGTTCCCTGGTTCGAGGGGCCCAACACCAGGGGGGGTACCGGTCGCGATCAGATCACCCGGCTCCAATGTGAGGAACTGAGTAATAAAAGCGATTATAGCACTGGGGGAAAAGATCATATCCTTCACCGAGCCATCCTGTTTAGGCTCGCCGTCCACCCAGCTACGAATGCGCAAACTGTCAAAATCCATATCCTTGCGGGCTACGATGCACGGCCCCACCGGGCAGAACGTGTCACAGCCCTTGGCTCGCGCCCACTGCCCGTCTTTCTTCTGCAAGTCGCGGGCGGTGATGTCGTTGACGATGGTAAATCCATAGACATAGTCCAGCGCTTCGGCCTCGGAGAGATTCCGGCACTGCCGCCCGATCACCAGCCCCAGTTCGCCCTCGAAGCTGACCATCTGCGTGACCGGCGGATAGACGATCGCATCTCCGCTCGCAATTAACGAAGAAACCGGTTTGTAGAACAGCAGCGGCTCCACCGGCACCGGATTGCCGAGCTCTTTCGCATGGTCCGCGTAATTGCGGCCGACACAAATGATTTTGGAAGGCCAACAGGGCGGCAGCAGCCGGATATCGGCAAGCGAGTATTCATCCAGACTATCGGTGCTCCAGAGGGAGTCGGTTTCAAACACACGATCCCCTTCAACCATGCCGTAGCGCGCCAGCGGCGACCCGTCGGGGACGGTGGCCCAGGCCTTCCGATTGTGACTGAAGCGGATATGTTTGGTCATAAGAGGGTATGGTTTCCTTTCACTGCCGGATGGCGACGATCGTTGGCGGCGACTTGGCGCTTTCGTTTCCTGCCTGGTCCACCGCGGTCAGGAAATAGCGGTAGGTTTTGCCCGCTTCCACCATCTTGTCGCTATACGACGGCGAGTCGAGCAACGAAGCAATTCGCTCCGGCTCACGGCTATTTTCAGGCGACCGGTAGACATTATAGCCCCGGAAATCCTTCTCCGTATTCCTCTCCCAGGCCAGTTCCACCGTGTTTACGCCGATCAGAGCATTGATGCCGGATGGAATCGCTGGGACGAAGCTGTCTTCCGGAGTAAGGCTGACGGCGCCGGAAACTTCGCTCTCGGCTTCCTGGTCTTCGACTTTCTGAAAGGCTTGAACGCGGTAGTTGTAGGATTGCCCGAACTCGGCTTTGTCATCCAGGAAAGCGGGCCCCTGTGCCTCGCCCAACAGACTGAAGTCCTCTTCCTTGGGAGCCTGGCGGAAGATGCGATAGCGGAGAGCTGGATCGCCGCGCCAGGTCAGCCGGACGCCGGCGGGGTCGGAGTGCGCCTCTAAGTACGCCGGCTGGGAGATTGCCTTCACCACCCGGATGAACTGCACGTTTGACCATGGCGACCAGCGTCCTGAGGGGCCTGCGCTTCGAACCACCGCGAATACCTGACGGCCGGCGAAATCGCCAACGGGCGCCTCCACCAGCGCCACTCCGGCCTCCGGCGGCTCGATGGGGATACGCCGGGCGGTAGGCGCCCAGTTATTTACATCGAAACCCGATTCCGGGAGTAGCCCGACACGGATTTCCACTTCTCCCCGTTTTCGAATGGCGAGCCCTTCTGTAGTCATTTTGGGCAGCGTGAAAGTCAGCCTCAATTTATCCCCGCGCTGCGTCGCGGTAAGATCCGGAATCTGCTGGGGGATATTCAGCGCGGGGGGTTGCGGATCACCCACGTATCCGCAGCCGGCCATAACCAGTAAAATGGCCGTCAAAAAAAACCGCATCAGAGAATGTATCGGCTGAGGTCCTGGTCCTTGACGATCTCGGCGAGTTGGAGCCGGACAAAAGCAGCGTCGATCTTTACGTTCTTCTTCTTCAAGTCTGGGCCTTGGAACGAGATATCCTCAAGCACCTTTTCCATGATGGTATGCAGCCGGCGGGCGCCGATATTCTCCATTTGCTGATTAATCTGTGCCGCGAAACGCGCCATCACTTCCATGCCGTCGTCGGTGAAATTGAGCTTGATGCCTTCGGTTTCCAACAACGCCACATACTGCTTGGTCAGGGCGTTCTTCGGCTCCTTCAGGATTCGGATAAAATCCTCTTCCGTAAGAGACTTCAACTCCACCCGAATGGGGAAGCGGCCCTGCAGCTCCGGAATGAGGTCGCTCGGCTTGCTGACGTGAAACGCTCCAGCGGCGATGAATAGAATGTGATCCGTGCGCACGAACCCGTAGCGGGTGTTGACGGTAGTCCCTTCCACGATGGGGAGGATATCCCGTTGCACGCCTTCACGGCTGACATCCGGGCCATGGCCTCCTTCCCGCCCTGCGATCTTGTCGATCTCGTCCAGAAATATAATCCCGTTTCGTTCCACCCGCTCGAGCGCGACGCGCGTGACCTGATCCATGTCGATCAGCTTTTGCTCTTCTTCCTGAATCAGATAGTCGAGCGCCTCATGGACTCTCATCTTCCGCCGCCGCGAACGCGGCCCAAACAGATTGGGGATGACATCCTTCAGATTGATGTCCATATCTTCCACGCCGGAGTTGGTGGTGATCTCGAAGCTCGGCCCGCGCTCTTTCACATCGATCTCGACCAGCCGGTCGTCGAGCTTGCCGGCCCGAAGCTTCTCCCGTAATTTCTCTCTCGTTCGTTCGATGGACTCGGAAGGTTCGGGCTGCGCCGGCATGAGCAGTTCCAGCAGCCGTTCCTCGGCATTTCTCTCCGCGCGATCGGCCACTTCATCGAGTTTCTGCTCCCGCACCATGTCGATGGCAATCTCAACCAGGTCCCGGATCATGGCCTCCACATCGCGGCCCACGTAGCCCACTTCCGTAAATTTGCTCGCCTCCACTTTCAGAAACGGGGAATTGGCGAGGCGGGCCAGGCGGCGCGCCAGCTCGGTTTTTCCCACACCGGTCGGGCCGATCATCAGGATGTTCTTCGGCATCACCTCTTCGGCCATCTCCGGATCCAGACGCTGCCGGCGAATGCGGTTGCGCAGGGCTATCGCCACTGCTTTTTTGGCGTCGGCTTGACCGATGACGTGTTTATCCAGTTCACGAACGATCTCTTTCGGCGTCAATTCATCGAGTGCCGGGGTTTCATCCAGTGACTGGCTGGGAAGATAGATCACCATCAGCCGAGCTCCTCATAAACGACGTTGCGATTGGTATAGATGCAAATGTCGCCGGCGATGGCCATCGCCTTTTCGGCAATCTCGCGCGCGGACATCTGTGTATTTTCGACCAGCGCCACTGCCGCCGCCTTTGCAAAAGGACCGCCGGAACCAATGGACGCGAGCGCTTCATCCGGCTCAATCACATCCCCGTTTCCGCTCACGATATACGTATTGCCAGCGTCGGCCACCAGCAGCAGCGCTTCCAGGTGGCGCAGCACCTTGTCGGTGCGCCAATCCTTGGCCAGTTCGACCACCGAACGCGCCAGGTTGCCATTATACTGCTCGAGCTTCGTTTCAAACCGCGCAAACAGCGAGAAGGCATCGGCGGTGGAACCTGCGAAGCCGGAGAGGACCTTATCGTTGTAAAGCCGGCGAAGCTTCCTGGCAGAGGATTTCAGAACCTCATGGCCAAGGGTGACTTGCCCGTCGCCGGCCATTACGACCTTGCCGTTTCTGCGGACACAAAGAATAGTTGTGGATCGTATACGGGGAAACATCGAAGTGAATTCTCATTGTACCGTTGCTGAAACGGCGGGATGCGCCGGCCATCTGGTCCGTCATGCCGCGCCACCGTGAAATCCTGGTCTCGCCATCGGTTTCGGCGGCTGGCTCTGCGTGATGGGAAGACCGATCACCACGGAACTGCGCGGCGTATCGATGGATCCAGCACGATGCAGCCGCTACGCCCGGTTGCGCTTGATCCGGTAGTCTTCCACGGCCGGCATCCGCACTACTTTGCACATCTCGAACAGCCGCGACCGGGCCCGCATTCCGATGCGCTGGCCGAGCGTGGTTCTGCCTTGCGCCGCACCCAGGCCGGCGTCGGTATCGATCAGATTCGTGGTCGCGATGAGCGCCTTCTTCTGGTTGCAGCGGTATGTAATGATCGATGTCACGGTATCTTCTACCCACTCCGTCACCCGATGGGCGCCGAGATCGTCCAACAGCAGCACCTCCGTATCCATTGCCACGCTGTAGGCCTCGCGGTTGCTTGAGCCGGAATTGGGATCAAAGCCTGACCGGATACGGTCCAGCAGGTTTTGATAGTCGAAGAACATCCCCTCAAAACCCTTCGCGATCAGCATGCGCAAAGCAGCTACCGCGAGGTGCGTCTTACCCGTTCCCGGATCACCGATCAGCAGCAGGCCGGGCCGCTCCAGCGCAGGGAACTCGCGCGCATACGTGCGGACCGTCGTCAGCACCTGGCCGAGCGCCCTTAGCGCGGTGGGATTATCCTGCGGCAGCAGGAAGCTATCGAGCGACGCATTCTGATAGAGCGGTGGAATCTGCGACCGCGCTTGAAACTCGTTGGTCCGCTCCGCAAGCGCACAGGCACATCGTTCCGCGCCGGACACTCCATCCCGTTGCACCATGCGCCAACCCGTTCCCTCACAAACCGGACAAACCTCCGCCGCCATGCGCCTCCCTATTCGATGATTACAAGCACTTCACCGGCCGTTACGCTCGCGCCCGCCCGCGCGGTCAGTGCGATTACTCTGCCAGGACCCGGCGCTCTCATCTCGTTTTGCATTTTCATGGCTTCCACCACTACCAGGCCTTGACCCTCCTCTACCGTAGCGCCTTCCTCGACCAGTACGCGAACCACTTTCCCGGGCATCGGCGATTTGATATTGTGCCGGCCCTCCCCGGCGGCGCCTTTTTTCCCCGGCGCAGCCTCGCGGGGATCCTCCACCTCAACTAGAAAGCTTCTCACGCCAATCTCCACCAGCCAGCCCTCTCCAGACCTGGTAACCCGAACCTCCGCAGACCGATGATTGCAAAGCACAGAATATACGCCGGGCTCCACTTCCGCATATCGAAAATCGTGTTGACACGGATCGCCGTCCTCCCACGCAAGCGTAGCGCTGACGTGGTCGCCGGTGTTACGAAAGTCCAGATAGGCTTGGCGATCGCCGGTACGAACGATTCGCTTCATCGGAGCAACTCCGAGAGGCCCGCAGTTCGCCAGCGTGATTCTACAGCCGCCGTCTCCACCGCGACCTGCTTTTGACGCGCCGCATGCACCGCGGCCATGATAGCGGCGAGATCCGTCAGGTCCGCTGCGGCCGGCTCCTGCTTGGATCGGGCAAAAAACTCGTCCAGGAACGAAGTGTGCAATCGTCCGGCGCCGAACTCCGGATCGGCAAGAACGCGCCTAAAGAACGCCAGGTTGGTCTTGATCCCGCTCACCGCGTATTCCTCGACAGCGCGGCTCAGCCGCCGGATGGCCATCGGACGGTCTTCGGCCCACGCGGCCAGCTTTGCCAGCAAAGGATCATAATCCATCGGCACCGTCCAGCCGGGATAGATCCCGGAATCGAGCCGTATGCCGGGCCCCGAAGGCTCTCTGAGGCTGAGGATCGCCCCCGGGGACGGGAGAAAGTTTAGATCCGGGTCCTCCGCGTACACCCGGCACTCGATGGCCGAGCCGCGCCACCGCACCTCCTGCTGGCGCAGGTTCAGCCGTTCGCCGGCCGCAATACGGATCTGCCAATGAACCAGGTCCAGCCCGGTCACCAGTTCCGTAACAGGATGCTCTACTTGCAGCCTCGTATTCATTTCCAGAAAATAAAAATTTTGATCTTCATCCACTAGAAATTCGCAGGTGCCGGCGTTGTAATAACCGGCGGCGCGAGCCACTTGCAGCGCCGCTTGCCCCATGGCTTCCCGCAGCTCAGGATGCTGCAGCATGACGGGCGAAGGGCTCTCTTCTATCACTTTCTGATGCCGCCGCTGCAGCGAACATTCGCGTTCCCCCAGGTGAATCAGGTGTCCATGCCTGTCGCCAAGCACCTGAATTTCAATATGCCGGGGCTTGGCGATCAGCTTCTCAATATAGACGTCGCCATACTGAAAGGAGCGTTCCGCTTCACTCGAGGCGTCACGCAGAGCGGCCTCCATATCCTGCTCCGCGTACACGCTGCGCATCCCTTTGCCTCCGCCCCCCGATGACGCCTTCAACAGCACCGGATAACCGATGGCGGCCGCTATCGCGCGCGCATCCGCGACACCGTGCACAGCCTCTTCCACACCTGGAACGATGGGAGCCCCGGCGGATTTCGCGAGTTGCCGCGCCGCCGTCTTCGAGCCGACCTTGCGGATGGACTCCGCCGAAGGTCCGATAAACACGATCCCCGCATCCTCGCAGGCGGCGGCGCAGGCGGCATTTTCGCTCAGGAATCCGTACCCGGGATGGATCGCTTCCGCCCCGGTGCGATGCGCCGCTTCCAGGATGGCCTCGATACGCAGGTAGCTCTCAGAAGAAGGGGCCGGGCCAATCCGCACCGCTTCATCGGCCATGCGTACAGCTAACGACCTGCGATCTGCATCGGAGTAAACCGTCACACTCGAGATGCCCATCTCCCGCAACGCGCGGATCACCCTCACTGCGATCTCGCCGCGGTTCGCCACCAGCACTTTCCGAAACATGCACGCAAATTGTATCATTGCGCTTCGGCCGCCAGATGGTACCGGCGATACGGGCCTGTGCTCCGCTACCAGTCCGCGCTCTACAAGAGACGCAAGACGGGTACGGGCGGCCGGCGGCACTGTCCTCCACTCCGAGCCATCTGAAGGATTCGCAAACGCCATAATGGCTTTCCGTATTCCTTCCGCGGCGAAAGGGCGCGCTTGAACCCAAGCGTCTTGCCTTTCTGCGGCTAAGCAAACGGACCGTTCTTACGCCGCATTTTACTCGCAAATTGCTCGTCACGCAAAGGTGCCGAGCACCCCTAATCACTTGCAAAATAAAGCACTCTGACAAGGTCTGTGTTAAAATTCGGCTTCGGCATGCTCCCGCGACGGGCGCATGACTGTTGGCCGGGCTACGCTCGCCCGCATTTGAGGAAGTCTGAAAGAAAGGGGTCGCACATGGCACGGGCGGCTGGAGCCAAGCGCACGAAGGGAGCCAGGAGCGATCACAAAATTACGCTCGACGACCCGTCCCTTTACGTAAACCGCGAGCTCAGTTTGCTCGAGTTTCAGAAGCGCGTGCTGGAAGAGGCGGAAAACGAGGCCAATCCGGTGCTGGAGCGCGTCAAGTTCCTTTCCATCCTCGCCTCCAATATCGACGAGTTCTTCATGGTGCGGGTCGCCGGTCTTCAGAACCAGGTCGACGCCCGGATCTTCGAAACAGGCCCCGATGGGCTCACAGCGGCGCAGCAGTTGGATGCAATCCATGACCGCATGGTCCGCCTGATTACGGAGGCGCACCAATGCCGCAAACGGCTGTTCGCGGATCTGGAGAAGAACGGTATCCGGATTGTCGACTACGATCGACTCAATGAATCGCAGAAAGAGTATGCGGACCGGTACTTCATCAACACGATTTATCCCGTTCTGACTCCGCTCGCCTTTGATCCCGGCCGCCCTTTTCCGCACATCTCGAATCTCAGCTTGAATCTCGCCGCCTCCATCCGCGACACGCGAGGCCAGCATCACTTCGCGCGGGTAAAGGTGCCGGATTCCCTTCCGCAGCTTTTGCCCTTGCAGAAAACCACCAAGCCCAACGGCCGTCCGTTAACCTATGTCTGGTTGGAGCAGGTGATTCAGGCCAATCTGCATAGCCTCTTCCCCGGAATGGAAGTGATGGAATCGCATCCTTTCCATGTAACCCGTGACGCCGATTTCGAGATTCAGGAACTCGAGGCCGGGGATCTGTTGGAGACGGTCGAAGAAGGCGTCCGCAAACGGCGCTTTGGGGCAGTGGTGCGGTTGACCGTGGATGAAGGGATGCCCGACACCCTGCTCGATGTGCTGCAGCAGAACCTGGAGATCGAAGACTCCGACATCTACCGGATTGATGGGCCGCTGGCGTTGGTACGGTTGCGGAGCCTGACCAATCTGCACCGTCCGGAGTTCAAGGATCCTCCGTTCGTAGCCGCTCCGCTGATGGGCAATGCCGAAGAAGAAGACCTATTTGCGATGATCCGTAGAACCGACTATCTGCTGCATCACCCATTCGATTCATTTCAACCCGTTGTCGATTTTCTGCGTTCCGCGGCGCGCGATCCCAATGTCCTGGCCATCAAAATGTCACTCTATCGCGTGGGCAAGAACGCGCCGGTCGTAGAGGCGCTGCTGGAGGCGATGGAACACGGCAAGCAGGTGGCGGTGCTGGTGGAACTGAAGGCACGCTTCGACGAAGAGAGCAATATCGAATGGGCAAGGGCGCTCGAGCGCGAGGGCGTTCATGTCGTCTATGGCCTGATGGGGCTGAAGATTCATGCCAAGGTGCTGTTGGTGGTCCGCCGCGAGGGAGAACAGATTCGCCGCTACGTTCACTTATCGACAGGCAACTACAACGCGGTGACCGCCCATCTATACACGGATCTCGGCCTGTTCACCAGCGATCCAGACATCGGCGCCGATGCTTCCGATCTGTTTAATTACCTCACCGGCTACTCCGCCAAGTCGGACTACCGCAAGCTGCTGGTTGCGCCGATCAATCTGCGTCAACGGCTGGAAGCCCTCGTGGAACGGGAGATCACCAATGCCAAAGCTGGAAAGAAGGCGCACATTATTTTCAAGGTGAATGCGCTGGTAGACCCGCCGCTGATCAAGCAGCTCTACCGCGCTTCGCAAGCCGGCGTAAAGGTAGACCTGATCGCGCGCGGTATTTGCTGCCTCCGTCCCGGCATTGCCGGCATCAGCGAAAATATCCGCGTGATCAGCATCGTTGGCCGTTTTCTGGAGCATACACGGATTTTTTACTTCCTGAACGGAGGCGAAGATGAAGAGATTTATCTGGGTTCCGCCGACCTGATGCCGCGAAACATCAACCGGCGGGTGGAAGTTCTGTTCCCCATCGAAAAACCCTCTCTGGTCCGGCACCTCAGAGAACGGGTACTCGCCGCGTATCTGGCGGACAACGTCAAAGCCCGGATCATGCAGCCTGACGGCACGTACAAATTGGTGAAAAAGGAAAAAGGGGAGAAGGAAGTCAATAGCCAGGTGGTGCTGATGGAGCGCAAGCGGATCAAAGGAGCTTAGGGTTACTCGCTCAAGCGAATCTCATCCAATCGAGCCTTAAGCACGGCGGAGAGCGACGCCTCCATCTCCCTGGTGATCAATCCCACTTCATCCATATCCTGAATGTGGACGCGATCTTTCAGGCGATAACTGGTCAGCTTCATCCGCACCAGGTCCGCCACCGGAGCGATCCATGCGCCCCGCATCTTTTCTGCGGCCGCCAAAACCGGGGCCGGCTCAGAGTACTCCGGCCTTATCTTCCCGGCGCTCATCACCAGGTGCACCGCTCTTCGGGCGCTGGGTGCCGACACATCCACCAGCATGTCCAGACCGCGGCGTGCGGGAAATCCGTACGGCTCCACTGCCGCGGCAATGCGGTCCAAGTCCTCTCTCCGGACAAGTAGATCGACATCGCGCGTAAGCCGTCCGGCATCGGACTCCGCCCTCTGTACGTGTAGAAAAACCGCCATCCCGCCCACCACTTGATAGGGAATACCGGCATTCTCCAGCGCCTTCGCCACTTGATCCAAAAGTTCGTAAAGACGATCCACCGCTTCCTCGAAGATGGTGTAGACCATCATGCCGTGCGCTCCACACCGTCCAATCTTCTCAAATGCGCCAACGCCAGCTGCGCCGCCTTCTGGCCGGCGGCCTTCTTGGACATTCCTTCCGCCCGGCTGGCGACCTCTTTGCCGACGCGCACCTCCACCGTAAACGTCTTGGAATGCTCGGGCCCCTGTTCCTTGATGATCGAATAGCGCGGCGTAGGAAGCCTTAGGCGCTGCGTTGCTTCCTGCAGCGAGCTCTTAAAATCGTTGACCTTCGCGTCCCCGTCGGTACCTTCGGCGATAAAGTCGGCGATCAGATGCCTCAAGATCAGCGCCCGTGCCACTTCCACGCCGCCGTCCAGATACATCGCCGCAATCAGCGCTTCCAATGCATTGGCCAGCAATGCCCGCTTGGAGCGTCCGCCGCTCATCTCTTCCCCTCGCCCTAAAAGGAGAAACTCGCCGATCCGGAGTTTATTGGCCGCCTCATATAATCTCTGCGCACTCACCAGGTGGGCCTTCCGCTTGGAAAGGCCGCCCTCCGGCATATCCGGGTAGAGCCGGACAAGCTGCTCACTGACGACGAAGCCAAGCACCGAGTCTCCGAGGAACTCGAGCTGCTCATTGTCGCCCAGAACTCCCGGTTCACAGGTGGGCCTCTCGAAACGGTGCGATTTGTGGGTCAGCGCACGTTCCAACAGGCCCCTCTCCCGGAACTTATAGGCGATCGCGGTCTCCAGAAGTGCCGGATCGGCGCTCATGCGAAGACCGGCTATTTCTTCGCGGCTTTCGCCTGCGTCGCTCTTACCTTTTCCGCCTGCGCCACCTGTTTCACGGCCGGTTGAGCATCGGCGATGCCCATCACCTTGTCGAGCACAGCGATTGCTTCATCATGCTTGCCCGCCAAGTTATAAACCTGGCCTAACCGCACCATGCTGCTCGGCTCGCCGTTGCTGTCCACTGCCATTTTCAGCTCGGTGATGGCGACATCGTATTTCTTCCGGCTCATCGCCACCATCCCCAAAGCCTCGTGCTGTTGTGCTTCGAAATCTTTCTTCGCGCCCGCCCATTGCTCGTCCGTGAGGGCGGGATTCGGCTTGGCCGCGGTCTTCAGGAGCTCGCCCGCCTGATTGGCAAGCTTCTCCGCCCGCGCCAGTTTCTCTTCCTTGTCCAGATCGTGCTCCCGCGTCCGCTGCGCCAGACCGCTCGCCATGATCAGCATGGACGCGTAGTTCTTCGGGTCCGCCTCGATCGTGCGCTCGGCGTAGACCATCATCTTTTCGAAATCGTTTTTCTGTTGCGCCGAGACCGTTGCGATGTAGAGGGCGAACGACTTGAACTCCGTATCGGCGAACTTTGTCAGCAGATTTTCCACAGCCGCGATCCGCGCATCCGGGTCTTGCGCGTTCTGTATGGCCATAATAGCGTCCACTTCTTTTTGTGACTTAGGCTTCTGCGCCCATGTGGCAGTCGCCGCTGTTAGCAGCAGACCGAACCCCAGAAGATACTTCTTGATCATCTTGCAAACTCCCTTACTGTGACTTTCTGCGAAACTCCCCTTTGAGGCCCTTCGCTGCGTTTTCACGAGCTTTCTCGGAAATCCCTTCCACGGCCATCGCGGCTTTATAATGAGCAGCCGATTCCACGTCATTCCCGGCCGCGTCCGCCAACTGGCCCAGCACCACCAGACACCACGCTTTCACGGCCGGCTCAGGCCCAAGCTCCAGCGTCTTGGTAAAAAGCTTCTCTCCCAGTTCCGCCTGATTACTCCGGATCGCGATCCGCGCCAATCCATAATACGCCCTCGCATGTACCCGTTTGTCATCGGTATCCTCAAGCACCTTCAGGAACCGTGAGCGCGCCTCAGCCAGTTGTCTGGCCTCCAGCAAATCTTCGGCTTCCGTGAGTGCTTTTTCCATTTTGCCCGGTTCGACAGGCGGCGGAGCCGGGGCTGTTTTGGCCCTGCGGACAACCGCCGAGGAAGCGAATTTGACGGTCTCCAGACGCTTATCTTCTTTCTTTAAATCGATTCCCGCAAGCAGGTCGGTGAAATAGAAGCGCATGGATTGCTCCTGCTTCTCATATTGCACCAGCGCTTCGGAAAAATAAGGCGTGAGGATAAAGCCTTCCGCCAAAGCCTGTTCCACCATCTGTTGGCGGCGCAATGCGAGTCCCGGCCCGGTGGCCAGCCGCGCCTCGATCGCCTTTACCAGACTCTTCTCTGTGAGCAGCGGGAAATCCTGCTTGTAGATGTCCGGCAGCAGGGGTGACGCTTGTGCGAAATCGCCAAGCCCCTTTTTCTTTTCCAGAATTTCATGGTGCTTCAGCACCATGGGACTCACCAGGTACTGCAAATAGGCATGGCGGATATCGTCGATCATCGGCTCCACCGAGTTGGTGACCACCACGAAAAACTCATCCCCATAACTTCGCACATGAATCTGGTTCGGTGGGCCTAATGGATCCAGATACACCTGAAAACGCCGTCCCAAATACCCGCTGGTCGGATTGCGCAGATAGCCGTTCACTTCCAAAACCACTCGCGACACCGGCTCGTGGTATGTCGCAATCAACTGATCGATGGCTGGCTGCGCCTGCTTCCACAGCGTGTCGATATCCGCCTCCTGATGAAATCGCTTCATCAACTCCGGTAAGCCTTCGAGCGCCGCCACTTCCGGCGGCAGGTCGCTGGTTCGCACGCGGTACTTAAAGGTGGGGGCGTCCACACAAAGTGCGAACGAAATATAGAGACTGAGCGTCCGCGTGTCGTTTTCCTGACGATGATCGCGCACATAACGCCTCAATTCCGCCGCCAAACTCAACTTCCTGCCCGCCACCGCCTTGCGAACCGCCTGCCGTAAAGGGTGATTGGAAGTGGATTGTAGTTCCGCATCGAATCCACTGGCATTCAAGGCCGCCAGCACACTGAACATGGTGAGGCTCGCATCCAGTTGGCTCTGCTCAGCTGCACCCAGCCGCGCCGCCGCCACCAGAACTGCCAAACAGATTGTCCTTAGAAGCACCAAACAGCCCTCGAACCTTCCCAGTTTACCTGCTTGGGGGCACCCTCTGCCCGCCGGCCGCATTAATTTTTTTCCAGACGCCCATGGACAGCGACCTGCATTCCGATTACACTAAGGGCTGGAATTGTTTAACTGGATCTTTTCATTGGGGATGTCTGCCTATCCGGTAACATCCCTTTTTTCATAGAAAGGAGCAGAGGAAGCAGCACAAGCGTCTGGTTTCATGTATCCACCGAGAAATTTCCCCCCACGCCGCCCCCGCATTCGTGAAAACGTCAACGAAGCAATCCGTGCCCGTGAGGTACGAGCCGTCTTTCCCGATGGCGTTGTTGAAGTCCTACCCACGCAAGTCGCCATCCGCCGGGCTCAGGATCTGGGCCTGGATCTGATTCTGGTCTCTCCCACGGCCGAACCCCCAGTCGCCAAGGCGATGGATTACGGCCAGTGGCAGTATGAGCAAAAGAAGAAGCAGCACGAAGCAAAGAAGAAACAACATATCATTTTGGTGAAGGAAATCAAATTCCGTCCCAACACGGATGACCACGATTACGAATTTAAAAAGAACCACGCCATCCGCTTCCTGAAAGAAGGCAACCGCGTGAAAGCGGTGGTGCAGTTCCGTGGCCGCGAGATCGCGCATGTCGACCTCGGCCAGAAGCTCTTAGCCCGTTTTGCCGAGGACCTGATCACCCATGGCCAAGCCGAAGGCCATCCGCGCCTCGAAGGCCGTAACTGTCACGTGATTATCAGTCCCAGCAAGAAGGATGCGCCGCCGGCCAAGAAACCCGAGAAGCCTCAGCCAGCGGCCCATTGACGCCGCTATTCCACTTCGCGGGGAGCCGTATAGCCAGCTTTGGCGATCACCTGGTATTTGATCGGCTTCCCTTTCTCGTCTGTAATCTTTAACGGCTCATTGGTCGCCGGATTCACCAACTCCACTTTCAGCTTACGAAACTTCCCATCCTTCGCCTGATTAGTGGGCTGATACGTCAGCACATATTGGTTCCTCAGGGATTCATGGATCGCCCGGAAGATTCCCGGGAATTCCCCGTAGAACCGTGGCAGAAACGCCTGTCCGCCCGTCTCTTTCGCAAACGTGCGAAGCGTGTTGTCCGCCTGCAGGAAGTCCAGCCGCTGAATAGCTCCCATCGCGCCCCTGGCATCCAGGTATTCGCGCAGCGCCTGCATCAATCCCAACGCGTAAATCGGCACTCCGGCATTTTGTAAGGACTTCCGCGTCTTGTCGAACGTCAGCTTACTGAACGTATCAATGCCGCTCGAGATCAAAACAATCGCCTTCCGCCCTTCAATCTCGGACATGCGCTCCGCCGTATCCACCAACGCGTCATAGAGGTTCGATTCGGAATACGCCGCAATCCGTAAACGCTGCATCGCTTCCTGCGTTTGCCGGCGGTCGGTCGTGAAGTCCGATAGGATCTCCGGCCGCAAATCGTAAGCGATCACCGCCACGTAATCTTCCGGTTTCAGCGTCTCGACAAAGCCATATGCCGCCGTCAGGGTCTGATACCAGGGCTCGCTCCAATACTGCTGAAAAAGGTTGCTGAATTCCACTACCAGCGCGACCGTCATCGGCGCTTCGCCCATCCCGTAGGTTCCCAGCTTTTGCGGGACGTTGTCTTCCAATATCCGGAAATTGCCGCCCGGAATCTTCGGAATAAAATGGCCTTTATTATCCAGCACAGCCACATCCACGCTCACCGTGACGATATCGCTGCGGAAAGTGGCCACTCCCTCCGGCAGTTCCTTGCCTTCCTTTTTCTGGCGCGCGCGCGAAGGAATCTTCGGAGCTTCCTGCTCCTCAATCACCTTGCCGCTCGAATCCTTCTTACGGGGCTTCGCCACCGTCTCCGAGGATTCCTTTTTCGGTCCCTGCGCTTCCAGGTTGATCCAGAGTCCACCTACGCCGCAGGCCACGACAATCGCGAGGAAACGCTTCCAGAAGTGCATCGACATACCCTCAGGCAAAACTATACCACTACAGTAGATGCCCCATTCTTCCTAACGGTTACCTTCGCCAGCGTGGTCCCGGGAAAGTAGGGCCATGGGCGGCTTGGCCGGGGTCACTCTCACCCGAGCCAAATTCGTAATCTGAGCGTCCCCCACGAAGATTCCGCGCCACAGCATGTATGGGAAAATGGGAGATTCATGGATTCCCGCTCCCATCGGCAACAGGCCCTTTACGACGCTTTATCGGCACGCATCCTTGTCCTCGACGGCGCCATGGGGACGATGCTCATGCGGCGTAATCCCACCATTGAGGATTGGGGCGGCCCAAAGTTCGAGAATTGCTCGGAGAACCTCCTCTTTACCCGGCCGGATTGGATTTTGGACATCCATCGCGATTATTACCGGTCCGGGGCGGACATCGTCGAGACCAACACCTTTGGTGGACACACGATTACGCTGGGTGAATTCGGACTCGAGGACAAATGGTTCGAAGTGAATTCGATCGCCGCCAAACTGGCGCGCCAGGCGGCGGAGGAGTTTTCGACTCCGGGGCGGATGCGTTTCGTCGCCGGATCGATGGGTCCTACCACGAAGGCGATTACCGTCACTGGCGGCACCACCTTTGAGCAGTTGCGCGAGGGTTATTACAAGCAGGCGAAAGGGCTGGTGGAAGGCGGCGCGGACATCCTGCTGATTGAAACCTGCCAGGATACGCGCAACATCAAGTCGGCGTTGCTGGCCATCGATCAACTGGCGCGTGAGCGCGGCGAGCGTATTCCGACGATGGTTTCCGGCACGATCGAGAATATGGGTACGATGCTCGCCGGCCAGACCATTGACGCCCTTTATGCGTCGGTGTCAAACGCCGATCTGCTGAGCATCGGCCTCAATTGCGCGACCGGTCCGGAGTTCATGACCGACCACATCCGCACCTTGGATGCGATGTCTTCCACGCGCATTTCCTGCTACCCGAATGCGGGGCTTCCGAACGAAGACGGCAAGTATCTGGAGACGCCGGAGACGCTGGCGGCGCAACTGGAGCGATTTGCGGACCACGGCTGGCTGAACATAGTGGGCGGCTGCTGCGGCACCACGCCTCCTCATATCGAGCGCATCGCGCAGATGGTGCAAGGTAAGAAGCCGCGCCCGCTCAAGGAGCGCAGCCACCGCGCCTATTACGCCGGTATTGAACTGGTGGAAGCAGATGACTCCAACCGTCCGCTGATTGTTGGTGAGCGCACCAATGTGATCGGCTCGCGCTTATTCAAGAATCTGATCGCGGAAGAGAAATGGGAAGAAGCTACGGAGATTGCCCGGCGGCAGGTGCGCAACGGCGCGCATATTGTCGATGTGTGCCTGCAATCCACCGATCGTGAAGAAAGGAAGGACATCCCACTCTTTTACGACAAGCTGATTCGTAAGATCAAAGCGCCGGTGATGATTGACACGACGGACCCCAAGGCGGTGGAGCTGTCGCTCACCTATTGCCAGGGAAAGAGCATCATCAACTCGATCAATCTGGAGGACGGCGAGGAGAAGTTCGAGCGGATGTGTCCGGTGGCCAAAGCGTACGGCGCCGCTCTGATTGTGGGAACCATCGATGAGGATCCGGTGCAGGCGCAGGCTTTCACGCGGGAGCGCAAGCTGGCAGTGGCCCAGCGGTCGGTTGAGATCCTGACAGCGAAATACGAAATACCCGCGGAAGACATTATCATCGATCCGCTGGTGTTTCCCTGCGCCACCGGCGATGAGAACTACATTGGCGGCGCGGTGGAAACCATCGAAGCCATCCGCATGATTAAGGAGAAGATTCCGTTCGTCAAGACCGTTCTCGGCATATCGAACATTTCATTCGGATTGCCGGCCAGTGCGCGGGAAGTGGTGAACTCCGTCTTCCTCTATCACTGCACCAAGGCGGGACTCGATCTGGCGATCGTGAATGCCGAAAAATTGGAGCGTTTCGCTTCTATTCCGCTCGAGGAACGGCGCCTGGCGGAGCATCTGCTTTTCAACACACCGCCGGAATCAGTGGAAGAGCTGAAGACGGCGCCGGAAGATTGGCGGCTCCAGTCCGCGCAGGAAAAGGCGGCCATCAATCAGCTCCACATTGCGGCCATCGCCGAGCATTTCCGCGGTGCCACCGGCCGCGTCAAACAGAAGACCGCCGATCTTCCGCTCGATCAGCGGCTGGGGAACTACATTATTGAAGGCTCAAAAGACGGACTGATCGACGATCTCAATCGCAAGCTGGCGGAAGGAACCACGCCGCTAGAGGTAATCAATGGACCGCTGATGGCGGGTATGGATGAGGTTGGGCGGCTGTTTAATAACAATGAGCTGATTGTGGCGGAAGTGCTGCAATCCGCGGAAGCAATGAAGGCGGCCGTGGGTCACCTCGAACAGTTCATGGAGAAGGCCGACACCGCGGCCCGGGGAAAGATCATCCTCGCCACGGTGAAGGGCGATGTCCATGACATCGGCAAGAACCTGGTTGAGATTATCCTCGCCAACAACGGCTACGACGTGATCAATCTCGGGATCAAGGTGCCGCCCGAGGAGCTGATCAAGGCTTATCAGAAGCACCAGCCGGATGCGATTGGCCTGTCGGGACTGCTGGTGAAAAGCGCGCAGCAGATGATCGTTACCGGATCCGATCTTCACGATGCGGGTATTGGCGTGCCGCTGCTGGTGGGCGGCGCGGCGCTTTCAGAGAAGTTCACTACCGGCCGCATCGCCCCAGCTTATACGGCTCCGACATTTTATGCCAAGGATGCCATGACCGGGCTGCGGCTCATGAATGAGATCATGGACCCCGCTACCCGGGAACAGGCGCTGCTCACCCACACCGCGGCCGGTGCCGGGATCGACCTCCAGGAGCCGCCGTTAGAAAGCGCACCAGTCTCCGAGCAACGCAGCTCCAAGGTTCGCACGAACATTCCGATCCCGCCCGCGCCCTACATGGACCGCCGGGTGCGCACATTTCCCAATCTCGCGGAAATCTGGAGCTACATCAATCCCTACATGCTGTATGGCCGGCATCTGGGGTACAAGGGAAATTTCGAGAAGAACCTCCATGAGCGGGATCCGAAGGCGCTTGATCTTTTCCATGACGTGGAAGAGGTGAAGAAGCGGGTTGCCGAGTTTATGAAGGTCCGCGCAGTCTGGCAGTTTTTTGAAGCCGAGCGCCAGGGGAATTCGATTCACCTGTTTCACCAGGGCGGGGCTTCTCCGGTACATACCTTCCACTTTGGAAGGCAGCCGATGGCGAATGGCCTCTGCCTGAGCGATTACATCCTGGGCGCGGAGGAGGGCCGCCGCGATCACATTGCCATGTTCGTCGTCACTTCAGGGGAATGCGTTCGGCAGCACTACGAAGAGGCAAAAGCGGCGGGCGAGTATTTCCATTCACACGCGTTGCAGGCGGTGGCGATTGAGACCGCGGAGGCGACCGCGGAGTATCTCCATCGCCGGCTTCGCGAGGAGTGGGGATTTCCGGATTCTCCTACTACGACGATGCAGGAGCGGTTCACGTCGCGCTATCGCGGCAAGCGTTACAGCTTCGGGTATCCGGCGTGCCCGAATCTGGAGGATCAGACGGCGCTGTTCCGGCTTCTTCAGCCGGAGGACATCGGAGTGCACCTGACGGAGGGCTTCATGATGGAGCCGGAGGCAAGCGTCAGCGCGCTGGTTTTCCATCATCCCGATTGCGCGTACTTCACCGCCGCTTCCGAGGAAGTGACGGTGTAATAAAAAGCGCGGCCCCAGTGAGGGAAGCCGCGCTTTTGTTCAGGTATTGGCGGTTCTAGAACATGAAGCGGAGGGTGTACTGCATCTCCCGTCCGCGGTTCCCCGTAGCCTGGGCCGTGGAGCGGCCGAACAGAGCGTTACCCGGAGTCATGTTCGGGTTGGCCCACATCAGCGAGTTTGTCAGGTTATAGGCTTCGAACCGGAATTCCAGCTTGTAGGCTTCCTTGATTGGGAAAGTCTTAGACAGCGTGCCATCGGCGTTCCAGAATATCGGGCCGGTGACACCGGAATATTGGTACGGATTTGTCCGCGGCGTGAACGGAGTAGGCACTGCGTACGCACCCGTGTTGAACCACTTCTGCGGACCGGGATTGTCGATGAACGGCTCACCGGTCACATCCGCCTGCGGGAAGCGCAGGAACTCGCCCGAGCGGTAGGTGTAGATGCCGCTGACCTGCCACCCCCCCACCGCTGCATTCAATACAGGATGCATCCCGGAACCGAGCCTTTTGCCCTTTCCTATCGGGAAGTCGTAGGTTCCGGCAAGCGTGGCGCGGTGCCGCGCGTTGTTCGACCCTAGCCAGAACACGTCATTCACGTAGGTCGTGATGTCATTGAAGTAGGCTTCATTCCGTTCCTGATTGTAGTTGTAGGCGAACAGCACGCTGGCTCCCGCCGCGTAAGTACGCTGCACACGTAACTGCAGTGCCTGATAACGGGAGCGCCAATCGCCCCAGTTGTTCGTGGTCAGGGCGCCGTAATGCGGGTACGGCCGCAGCAGGCTGCCCCTGGTAACCGTTGCCTGATTGCGTAGCGCACCCGGGAACACCTGCGGCGTCAGGTAATTGTAAAAAGGATTTGCAACGTTCTGCGAGAGCTGCGCTTTATAGGTGTAGGTGAGGTTGGGATCGGCCAGATTCATGTTCTGATTGTGGGGCACGTCCCTGCCGAAATTCAGGAACCAGGTGGCGTCCACTTTGAACTGGCCGGGAATTTCTCGCATGAGCGTAAAATTGATCCGGTCATTCGTTTGCGCGCGGTAATTCTGATCGGGCCAGTCGGCGGCGTTGCCGACGTTGGTGTACGCTCCAAGGCTCTTGCCGATGGGCAACTGGAGGGGATTGGAGTTTGCCGGGAAGGGATTTGAGAGGTATGCTTGCGGGCGGCCTTCCACGGCTGGCAGCGGATTAGAGATCTGACTAAACCCAGGACACCAGGTACAAGCGGACAGCGTGTTGGCGACCGTGGCAATTGGTACCACGTAACGCGCAAAGCCCACATTGATCGCTGTCTTGTCGTTTACGCGGGCCGCCAAGCCGATACGGGGCAGGAAAATATGCCTTTGCGTCCGCCAGGCTTTCCTGTTCTTGTCATCCGTAAACACCCACGCTCCGTTAAAGGTGGGCTTGGAGAGAGCCAGCAGGTCGGCCGGAATTACGGGCGGCGCGTTCTGTATCGCCTTATTCGGCGCCCCAAGGTCCAAATACCGGGAATAGATGTCATTGTCATCGTAGGGGCCTGATTCCCATTCGTGGCGCAGGCCGATATTCAAAGTGAGACGCCGGCTGATCTTCCAATCATCATGAATAAAGGTACCGAGGAAGGGAATCCGATTGGTTTGAAATGGGAAGCCTCTCGCTGTGGAACGATTGTCGAGCACGCCGAGCAGAAACGATGCATGGGCGTCGCCCGAAAGCAGAGTGTTGGGCGATAGGTACGTGTTGGCTGTGGAATCCGGATAGAATTGCAAATTCATCAGATTCGGGAAGATTCCGATCCCGACGTGGTAGCGATATTCCGAGCCCACCTTCAAATAGTGGGAACCGCGAGACTGCGATGCTTTGCCGCTGAACGAATAGTGATGCGGATGCTGATACCAGTAACTGCCCTTGCCGAAGCTGGAGGAGGTCTGGCCATTGATGACGACGTTCGGGTAATACACCAGCGGCATGTCCTTGACGTACGGCGTGTACCACGGATTATTGGGCCAGAACTCCGCCAGCCCCTTTTCGCCCACGGCATACTCGGGAGCGGAGTAATCGTCTTCGAGCATGGCGTAGCTGCCGCGGAAATTCAGCACAGTGCGCGGCGACATGGTGTAAACCAGATCACCCGCGACGTTCCGCGAGTTCATGATGCCGCCATTGTCGTTGGGCATCGCCCGGGAATTATTTGGCGTATAGTTGCCTTGATCGAGCGTGGTCCGGAACTGCGAGTAGCGCCCGAACACCTTCAGCTTGTCATTAATGTTCCAATCGGTCTTGTCCGAGAAATTGGCGTTCTTCATCGGCCAGGGGTAGGAAGCTCTGAAGTTGTTGGACCCGGAAAGATCGTCGCCCGGGTTATTCGGAACCCATATATCCTGCATGATCCGCCGCGCCGTGGAATCGATGCGGCTGCCGGGAATCATATTGTTGGCGAAGGGCTGCCGCGACGCGGTGTTAGTGGCCACATCCAGCACCGTGGTGGTGGGATCGTAGATGGTGCGGAGCGTTCCGGTACGGGTGAGGGAGCGGGAAAAATCGCCGGTACGTTCCAATTCCGTGGGCATTGTGCGGACGGCATCCCGAGGCTCTTTGGTTCGCCATCCCTCATAAGTGAAGAAGGTGAAAAGCTTATTCTTGCGAACGGGACCGCCCACGGTACCGCCCCAGATGTGGTTTTTGATAAAGTTGCGCGTCCGGGGAACGGTGGTGGGGTTCACCACGGCGTTCAACGCCGGGTTGCGGCCGAAATAGTAGGTGGTACCGTGAATCGAGTTCGTCCCCGATTTCATCGAAACCGACATCGTACCGCCGGCGGAATGGCCGAATTCCGCATCTACGGAGTTCTGTTGCACCGAGAACTCCTGCACCGCATCCATGGGCGGCGCGTAGGATCCTTTCGGTCCGATCTGAATGGGTGCTCCGTCGAGCAGCAAATCGTTCTTGGTGGAGGTGTTGCCGCCGACATCCATCTGCGAGGACGACCACATAAAGAAGGGGTTCTTCTCGGCTGTATAGCGGCTTACCACGGCCGGATCAAGAAGCGCCAACGTGAACGGATTGCGTGCCTTCACCGGCAGGTCCATCAACATCTTGCGGTCGATGGTCAATTCGCGGGTGGTGGAGTTAAATTGTAGAGAAACGGCTTGCGACGTGACGGTCACTGTTTCGACGACAGCACCAGGCTTGAGGTTGAAATTGACGGTGATGTCGGCACGGGTTTGCACCAACACATTGTCCTGCTGTTGGCGCGAGAAGCCCTGGGACTCCGCGGATACGGTGTAAGTTCCCGGCTCTACGTTGTCGAACAAGTAGGCTCCGTTCGAACCCGATTCCCGGGTGGCGGTGATCCCTGTACCATTGTTGCGAAGGGTCACTTTCGCGCCCGCCATGGCGGCGTCGGAGGAATCCGTAACAAACCCTTGAAGTTTCGCGCGAAAATCCTGCGCGGAGAGTGAAAAACAGCACAACGACAGTGCGAGTAACCGTAGCAGCACGAAGCACCTCCTAAAAAGCTTATTGATGGACAATAGCCTAACCGCGCCCGGGAGTCAAGGCCATCTCTGCTCGCTTGTTATGGGGCGTACAATGGGTTCGTGCTGGAACTTGTGATGGCGGCCATAGGCCGCCACAATCTCTTTGCGCGGGGCGATCGCGTCGGAGTCGCGGTCAGCGGAGGGGCGGACTCGGTCTGCCTTCTGCACGTGTTGCTGCGGCTGGCCCCGAAGTTCGACCTGCAATTAAGTGTGGTTCATCTCGATCATCAGTTGCGCGGGACGGCGTCGGAAGAGGACGCCGCATTCGTCGCCGCGCTGGCGCACAACCATGACCTCCCGTTGCATCTGGAGCGTCTGGATGTAAGGGCGTGGGCCGCCGGGTCCCAGGATAACCTGGAGCAGGCGGCGCGCGAGGCCCGGCTACGGTTTTTCCGGCGGCTGCGCGCCGAGGAAGTAGTGGACAAAGTCGCGACTGGACATACGCGCTCCGATCAGGCTGAGACCGTGCTCTTCCGATTTCTGAGGGGAAGCGGAACTTCGGGCTTGGCCGGGATCCTACCCTCCACTTCGGAAGGGATCGTCCGCCCTTTATTAGATGTCACGCGCGCGCAGGTGGAGCAATTTCTGCAAGCGAGCAAAGTACCCTGGCGGGCCGATGAGACGAACAACGATGCCGCATTCACCCGCAACCGCATTCGTCTGGAATTGTTGCCGCTGCTCGAAAGAGACTACAATCCGGCCGTGGCGGCCCAACTCGCCCAGACAGCGGATTGGGCGCGCGACGAGGAAGCATTCTGGGAGGAGTATCTGGAGCGGGTAACCTCGCCGGTGAGCCGGACGGAAGGGCCTTGCGTGGTAATAACCTGTCCGGAAATGAACCGTTTCCCGCGGGCCTTAGGCCGGCGCATCCTCCGCTGGGCGTGCAAAAAAGTGAAAGGAAATTTGCGCCAGATTGAATTCCAACACACCGAACTCCTGCTCGGGCTAAGCCAGGGGCCGGACGGCCACGGACGGGTGCAGATTCCAGGGCTCGACATTCTGCGATCTTTTGAATGGCTTCGCATCGCCCCCCTGGGACTGGACAGCGGCTCGAGGCGGATCGTGCAGCAAACGCTGATGACGCCGGGCGAAACAACCCTGCCCTGGGGCGGCGTTCGGATCCGCTCGACCATCGAAGACAATGCCGATCCCCCGGTACAATTCCCAGGTTATAATGGAGGCGAGGGGGACCTGCTGGACTGGGAGAAACTGGAAAAACCCCTAACGTTGCGCTACTGGCTTCCCGGGGACGCCTATCAGAGACGGGATGCTACGCAAACCGAAAAGGTCAAGCAAATGTTTCAAAACGGCCGTATCCCCTTATGGGAACGCAAGTTCTGGCCGATACTAGAGACGAGTCAGGGCATCGTATGGACTCGAAAGTTTGGATCGGCTGCCGCCGTCGAGGCCACAAGAGCAACTACCCGGCGTCTCCGAATCGAAGAAATCAACTAAATGACCCAATCCAGGGAATCTTATTGATGTGAAACTACGTCTTTAGACTTAGGAGCGCAATATCGCCATGAGGCACTTTTCCCTCCCACCGCAATAGTTTTTAGGGGATCATTAGGAAGAATCATGAATTCCAACGTTAAGACAGCAATCTTCTGGGTAGTACTGATCTGTGTCGCGGTACTGCTTTGGACGGTAGTGAAGCACGGCAAGGGCCGCGCCGAGTCTCCGCTCACCTTCTCCCAGTTTCTCTATCAGGTCGATCAGGGAAAAGTGAAAAGCGTCACCATCTCGGGCACAGAGGTGCATGGAGTGCTGAACTCCGTCAACGATGAAGGGTTTCACACCACCATTCCCATCAACTATCCCGATATCTACAAGCAGCTTCGCGACAAGGGCGTCGCCATGGATATCAAGGAAGCCGGAACCAGCAACTGGGTGTCGATCGTGATCAACGCGATCCCCTTTGTGTTGCTGCTGGCTTTTTGGGTCTTCATGATGCGCCAGATGCAGAGCGGAGGCAACAAGGCGCTGAGTTTCGGCAAGAGCCGCGCCCGGCTGCACTCTTCGCAACAGAAGAAAGTTACCTTCAAAGACGTCGCTGGAGTGGATGAGGCGAAAGAAGAACTTCAGGAGATCATCGAGTTTCTGCGGGAGCCGCAGCGGTTCCAGAAGCTCGGCGGACGTATCCCCAAGGGCGTTCTTTTGATCGGATCTCCGGGAACCGGAAAGACGCTGCTGGCGCGCGCCATCGCCGGCGAAGCCAACGTTCCCTTCTTCTCGATCTCCGGTTCAGACTTTGTGGAAATGTTCGTCGGCGTGGGCGCCAGCCGTGTCCGCGACCTGTTTGAACAGGGCAAAAAGAATGCCCCCTGCATCATTTTTATCGATGAAATCGATGCGGTGGGACGGCATCGCGGCGCTGGTTTAGGCGGTGGTCACGATGAGCGCGAGCAGACATTGAACCAGTTGCTGGTCGAGATGGACGGCTTTGAATCGAACGAGGGCGTGATCCTCGTAGCGGCGACCAATCGTCCCGACGTGCTGGATCCCGCTTTGCTGCGGCCGGGGCGTTTTGACCGGCGGGTGGTTGTTGATCTCCCGGACGTTCGCGGCCGTGAGGCGATCCTCAAAGTCCACACCAAGAAAATCCCGCTGGGCGATGATGTCGAACTGAGCGTAATTGCCCGCGGCACGCCTCGTTTTGCCGGGGCCGATCTGGCGAATCTGGTGAACGAAGCGGCGCTGATCGCCGCCCGCCAGAATCGCAAAGTGGTCACGATGAGCGACTTCGAACTGGCCAAAGACAAAGTGCTGATGGGTGTTGAGCGCAAGAGCCGGCTCATCAGCGATGCGGAAAAGAGACATACGGCTTATCATGAAGCGGGTCACGCCGTGGTGGCTGCCAAGATCCCGGAAGCGATGCCGCTACACAAAGTGACCATCATTCCCCGCGGTATGGCGCTGGGCGTCACGATGTTCCTGCCGGAAGGCGATGCCGTCGACTACACCAAAGAACAGGCGGAAGCGCAGATCGCCGTTTCCATGGGCGGGCGTATTGCGGATGAGATCTTCTGCAAAATGAAGAGCGCCGGCGCAAGCAATGACATTGAAAAAGCGACCGAACTGGCGCGCAAGATGGTTTGTGAGTGGGGCATGAGCGACCTTGGCCCACTGGCTTTCGGTAAGCACGAAGAGCAGATCTTCCTCGGCCGCGAGATCAATACGCATCGCGACTACAGCGAATCCACGGCGATGAAAATCGATGAGCAGGTCAGAAGCTTTGTCGCCACTGGCTATGATCGCGCCCGGAAGATCATCGACGAACAGAAGGAAGCAATGGTGCGGGTTGCCGAGGCATTGCTCGAACGCGAAGTGCTCGATGCCCGCGAAGTGAACATGCTCATTCAAGGCGAGGCCCTGCCGGCATTCCGGTCCACGAAGAATGACGGCAAGCCCCAGCCGGTCGCCAAGCCCGAGGGCGGCCTCCGCGTGCCGCCGCTGATGGAAGGGGAGCGTCCGCAACCGGCGTGATTCCCGCTTTTCCCGTCTATCTGTTCGATGTCGATGGAACATTGGTCGATTCCGCGCCGGATATCTGCGGCGCGGTCCGCCAGACGTTAAAAGGAACCGGCGCCCGGGAAGTTGACGAGGCCTACCTCTGCAGCTACATCGGACGCCATCTTTATGACCTCTGGGACGACTTGCTTCCCGATTGCCCCCCGGACCGGAAGGACCAATTGCTGGCCAATTACCGGACGATCTACGCGGGACGGCAACATGGCTCCACGAAGCTCTATCCGGGTGTGGCGGAAACGCTGGCGCGGTTGAGAGGGCGCAAGTCCACGGCGACTACCAAGGGTACGCCCACCGTGCGCATTGTGCTCGAGATGTTTGGCCTGCTCGGGTATTTCGATCACGTGCAGGGTACCGATGGCTTCCCCGCCAAGCCGGCTCCGGACGTGATCCAGCGGTCTCTCGAGGCGTTGCAGGCTCGGCCGGAGGACGTGTTAATGGTGGGCGATGCGACCACGGATATGGCGGCGGGCCGCGCCGCCGGCGTGCGGATCTGCGCGGTCCGTTATGGATACGGGAATCACCAGGAAATGGCGCGTTATGAGCCGGACTTCTGGATCGACTCGTTAAGCGAACTGGCGGTTGAGTCTTAGAAGACCCATCTGGATCCGCCGCCGCATCTAATCCTTCCTCGGATAAAGGGCAGCCGAGGCGCCCACCCATTCCATATTGCGATTGTGATCGACGCCCATCATCTTGCCGCGGCCCATACGGATGATTGTGCTGGTGGGGATGAGCTGGTCGAGCCAGATGTACATCACCCGGATCTCCGCTTTGGCCGGCCCCTGCGGAGTGTCTATAAGCGGAGCAAAGTTCACCCGCTCCTGCAGGATATATTGATGCCGCTGATCCGCCGCGATGGACTCCACCTGCTCGCGCGTGGGTCCGATAATCACTCCCAGACCGGCAAAGGAGAAGAGCGGCTTCAAGACGTAGTTATCGAGGTCATGCGGGAGATAGGCGACATCGCTGAGGAAGGACGTTCGGGGCACGCTGCGATGTTTAAAGTAAGGGATGGAAAATTTGCTCAGCCGGAAAAACCAGTTAGGGTGCCCGGCCCATTCGACATCCAGGTCCTCGCGCCAATCGAAAGGAGCCTTCACGCCCAGGCGCACCAGTTCGTCCACGATCACGCGGTTATAAATGCGGTGCACCGGAACGAGCCTGCCGTCGCGTTCATAGAAAAGCTTCCGCCCCTGTTTGCGCAGCTTCGTAATACATACGGAGCGAATCCCCAGCAGTTGCTCCGTGGCCTTAAAGTCCGGCAGCGTCTTCTGACGCTCAGGATCAATCTCCATCAGAATCACGTTTTCAGGATCATGTCCGTCGAGGATGGCCCGCCCCAGCAGTTCCCGGTAGCGGGCATCGTCCAGATCGCCGTAAAAATAACGCAGAGAAGGATCCAGGCTATAGGTCTCGAGATACTGGCGGGCCAGAACCGGCTGATAGCCATAGAGCGAAGGAAACCCCTGAATTTCCACCAGCTTCGGCTGAAGATCTTCGGTCAGCCCGAAGTCCGCCTGAACGAATAACGGACGAGGGGGCTCATTCGGCACGCGGAATTCTTCCGGGATGGTGGCCGTGGAAGCCGCCGGGTACTCCGGGTTGGCGAGTAGTTGCTCCATCAGCTCCTGACCGGACGCCGCCAACGTATTGAGCAGCGCCAGCGGGAAGAAACACGGCGTTTCGGCCTGCCGGTACTTCACGTGGCATCCCACGCGCGCATCCATGGCAGTGAGCAGCGCCTGATACTTTTGTGGTGTGAAGCTTTGGTTAAATTGGCGTCGCAGTGCGGGAATCATTGTTCCAGAACAAACTGCCCGTGGCGCATGATCTGGCGGTCATCGGCCCAGATATCGAAATCGCGGCCCACTACATCAATGTGCGTCGAAGAATACCACTTTGCTCCGGTATGCTCTCCATAGGGATTCCCGAAGGCGATATGAACGCCGGGAATCTTTTCGTCCTGCAGGATATTGCCAATCACATCATGCAGCGCGATATTCGTGCCAATGGCAAACTCACCCACGCGGTCGCTGTTCTCATCGGTGTGCGTATACTTCCAGAATGCGTCCCGAAGGTCCTGATTCACGGAGTGCGCCCCGACCAGACGATTGCCCTCCACATGGATGGTGAGCGGGCAATGGCGCAGATTCCCGTAGCGGTCGCAGAGATAATCGCCCACCACGCCGTCGATCACGAACGTGCCGTTCACCTCTTCGGGTGTGGTGAAAACTTCTCCGCCCGGCAGGTTGCCCCATTTGTTCGGGGAAATGATGCCGCTGGTTTTCAGCCAGTTGTAGGAAGGAGAAATCCTGGCGGTAAGATCGGTGCCCGCGGGCGTCCGGGCGCGAATGAGTTTGGAATGCATGGCGATCTCGCGCACTTGGGTGCTGATGTCGTCCACCTGATTGAAGTCCGCGCGCATGCCATCCATCATGATCTGCGAAGTAATATTCACCATATGCGCATGCCGGATCCTCCGGCGGTTCACCACCTCCGTCATCTGCATGCGCGTCTTCAATTCGTTCTTCTGGGCATACACGGTGAAAATCGAGACCGCGCTGGACTCGAGAGATTCCAGGATGGGCTCGGGCATCGTTTCCAGCGGCCGCGGCGCCATTTCCTCCAGCAGGAACGCGTGATAATCCGCACCCACTGCGTCGAGTTCAGCCGCGATGCTCGCCGCAATCTCGCGGCACGCCTGGTCGGCAATCAGCGTCACTGTTTCTTCGGGCTCAATGCGCAGGCACACGCGTACCGCATTCCGGGCCCCCACCGATAGCTCGGGATCAAAAGGCGTACTTCGAATGAGATCTTTCATCATGCGGCGGCGCCACTCCCGCCCGAAGAAAACAGCCCGGCCTCGGTCTCGTGAATTATATAGTCCACCACTTTCGTCAGGTCGCCGGTTTCGCGGTACACCCGCAGTTGCCGGTCCGCGCCCGTTCCCCGTTCCAGAATCGTGTGAATGTAGTTGATCTCGTTGCGGCTCCCGAGTTCATCCACCACATCATCCACCAGTTCCAGATATTCCGCCATCAGCTCGCGGGCGGGCAGTTCAATCTTCTTGCCGAAATCGATCAGCTTACCGTCCAGCCCATATCGCGCCGCGCGCCATTTATTCTCCATGATGAGCATACGGCGGTAAAGGCGAAAGCCCTGGTTCTGTTCGTACAACTTATATAGCTTGGCAACCGTCGCCTGAATGAGGGCCGTGATTGCGATCGTCTCATCGAGGCGCATAGGAAGGTCCATGACACGGAATTCCAGCGTGTTGAAGTTGGGATGAGGGCGTATGTCCCACCAGATCTTCTTGGCATTATCGATGCAGTTGGTGTGGATCAGCAGGTTGATCATACTCTCGTATTCGCCCCAGCTGCCGAAATAATCGGGGATATTGGTTCGCGGAAATTTGTCGAACACTTTGCAGCGATAGCTCTTGAGTCCTGTTTCCAAACCGAGCCAGAACGGCGAATTGGTGCTCAGCGCCAGAATGTGGGGGATGAAATAGCGCGCGGCGTTCATGAGATGAATCACCGTTTCCCTGTCTTCCACTCCCACGTGCACATGCAGGCCGAAAATCAGGTTGGCGCGCGCAACCTGCTGAAGGTCCTCGACGATTGTCATGTAGCGCTCATCGGGGGAAATCGCCTGCTGCCGCCAGTCGGCGAACGGATGCGTGCTGGCCGCCGCCAGGCGCAATCCATTCTTCTTCGCCAGCATCACCATGTTGCTGCGCAGTTCGAATAGATCGGCGCGCGCATCGGCGATGTTCTTACAGATCCCTGTGCCCACTTCCACAACGCTCTGGTGCAGTTCTGCCTTGACGCGCTCCTTCAGCGCTTTCTTGCCGTCCGCCATCAACTCCGTCTCGATGTGCGAACGGAGGTCGCGCGTCTCCGGATCTACCGTCTGGTACTCTTCCTCAATGCCAAGAGTGAAACTGGGACGCATGCGATCGCTCCTTCACCATGTTAGCCATTCAGGAAGGCCGACCAGCGGTATTCGCGATCCGGCTGCTCCTTGCTGAGCGCCCGTTCCATCGCCATCTCCGCGACCGACTGCACGATCCATTCGAAATTTTCCGCGCCTACGCTCGCGTAGTCGGCATCGGGCGCGGGGTTCAGAAAATCGATGGCGTAGGGAATTCCATCCCGTACCGCGAACTCCACCGTATTCAGATCGTAGCCGAGGGCGCGGCAGATGGTCAGGCAATCCTTCACCACGCGGTTATGCATCGCCGCTTCAATCGGCGCCGCATCCTTGACGTAGCGCTCGGCGTGCGGCCGTCGCGGATCGTAGCGCATGATGTGCACCTTCTTCCGGTTCACCACGTAACAGCGGAAGTAGTCGTCAAACTCGATGCCTTCCTGCAGGGTCATGCACAGATCCGCGGTGTCATGATACGCCGCGAAGAACTCCTCCGGAGAATTCACCTTATACACGCTTTTCCACCCCCCGCCGCTATATGGCTTCAGAAAGGCGGGAAAGCCGACATAGCGGAATGCCCCTTCCCAATCGAGCGGGTAGTTCAGATTGCGCATGGATTTGGCGGTGGTTCCAGGAGGATGCTTGTAGTGCGGCAGCACCACGGTTTTGGGAATTGCAATGCCCATCTTCGATGCCAGCGCATAATTGAAAAATTTATCGTCGGCGCCCCACCAGAACGGATTGTTAATCACAATTGTGCCGGACAAAACAGCGTTCTTCAACACTGCGCGATAGAACGGGATATCGTGTGAGATCCGGTCCACGATCAGCCGGTAGCCGTTGTACTCGGCCATGCGCACGGCGTCAAACTTGATGACATCAGCCTGAACTTGGCCGTTTCCAAGAGAGTTGATCCGCTCGATCAGTGCCCACGGAAAGGTGTCTTCCATGCCGAACAGGACGCCGATCTTTGTTACCGTCATGTGCGAGTCCCCCCGAACTTAAAAGAATTTGCGGGCCATTTGCTGCCACAACGGCCAATCGTGCCGCGCCTGATCGCCCCACACATCCAGCCAATGAGGGATGCCCTTGCGATTCAGGATAGCGGAGAGCCGCCGGTTCTCCCCGAGGCAGATGTCGTGCTCCCCCGCCGCCAGAATCAGCCGCAGGCCGTTCCGATAGCGGCTGAGATACCACTCATCGTCCATATTGGACAGATAATCCGGCGGACAATGAAAGTAGGCGTTATCGTCCCAATAGCCGTGGAGAAACCGATGGATGTCGAAGGCGCCGCTCATGCCTACGCATGTACTCACGTGATCCGGATGCCGCAGGGTGAAGTTTACGGCATGATAGCCGCCAAAGCTGCATCCGGTGACCCCGATCGAGCTGTAAGAGCTGCGAGAGCGCATCAACGGCAGCACTTCCCACAACACGTAGTTTTCATACTGCTGGTGACGCTGGATGCGGTCCCGCGGATGGGCGTGGCGATTGTACCAGCTCTCGCGATCCACGCTGTCTACACAGAAAACCTGCAGCTCACCGCTCTCAATGCGCGGGCTGAGGTTGCCGATCATGTCCCGGTCTTCATACTCAAAGAAACGCCCCATGGAACTGGGGAACACAAGCAGCGGCATTCCGCTGTGACCGTAGGCAAGCAGCTCCATGTCCCGGGCCAGCGCCGGACTGAACCACTTATGATATTCCCGCTGCATGCTTAGAGAGTCAGGGGACGATTTATTATGCTAGCAACTTGCGCGAGAGCCGCGCATCAGCCCGGCGATAGCGGCCAACAACCGAATCTGACTAGCGTCCTCCCATACGCCTAAAGCGAAACGGCCAGCCGCGAGGAAGCAAACCGCAGAACTCGCTCTTCCTTCGTGGCAACTACAAACCGCCAAAGTGCAATTCAGCGAAGTCTTCCGGCTGGCCAGAACGAAAGGTCCACAATTGATCACGCGACAAGGCAAGCAGTAGAGCAATATGAAGAACTGGTGTGCGGCGCCGCCAGCCTAAGAGCCTGGTGCAGTTTTTCCGGCAATCTCCGCTCCTTGGCCTCGACCTGGATCTCGAGCGGGATAAAGACACGGGCGCGAGATGGAGCTATGAGCGGCGCGGATTTAACTATGAATCCTGGTTGGAACTCGAACTTCCGGTTCGGTTCCGGGGGAGAATACTGGCCGTTGATGAGGGTGTGGCAGATCGATGGGGTTGGCTCGCGGCGCATAGTAGGCGCCAGGGCAAGCCTATCCCGATCATCGACGGATTGCTGGCGGCGACAGCTCTCCATCATAACCTTACAGTAGGTTCACGAAACGCCGCCGATTTTGCCGCCGCACGGGTACCCGTTCTCAATCCGTGGTACGCATTACTCTTTAACTAATTTTTTTCATCTCACTGGCGATACGAACCGCATCCTCGATTTGAATCCACGGACCTTTCCCGATCCCCGGACAACTCTTAGCCGTACGGTGCCAGGCCTGCCGCGTCTCGACGATCTCCGGCCAGAACGGATAGAGCCGGCATTGTGTAGGCTTGACGGAATGGATCGCGCAACCCCTGGCCTCGAGAAATGGACAGTGGGCGCCTGCCATCCGGAGTTGCGCGCCTTCCTCCATGCGGACAATGTACCGCGCCTCGAACAATTCCGCCGTCATGTTGAGGAAGGCAGCTGCCCGCGCCATGTCTTCTTCCCTAAGGTGCACATCCCCTTCGCTCTGGCAGCAGTTAGTACAGCCGGGCTGGCATTCAAACCGGAACTGTTGCATCCATCCCAGGTTAGCGGAACAGGTGTGTGATCTCTACGATCTGAAAAGGCGGGCTTGCTAGTTTTCCTTCGTATTCCACTGTTACCAAATCCGAAAACACGGTATCCGTCCAGAAGGAGCCTGTCTCATCAATGCCCGCGGCCGTATACGGACCTACCGATTCCGCGCCGCCATACAACCAGACCTTGCCCGGCCCGGCCGCGAATCTGGTGAAATGTACCCGGATTCCAACGGCTTTAGGCGAATGGATCGCAAGCCGCCACAGACGGCGTCCATCGGAAAGCTTCACCCAGCGCCCCTTCTTCAACGCCGCTGCCGGTAAGCTACGGTGTTTTCCGATGGCTTCCCCCTGTGCCTTATCCGTAGTGCTTGGTTTCTGCTCCGGTAGCGCCGGAAAATTATACCGGGGAGCGGTGGACAACTTTGCCGTGACCCCCGGCGGTTGTGCCGCCGTGAGCGGAGACGCAATCAGGATGCAAACCTGCCGCCGCGTCATCATCGCACCTGCTCCACCGGCAGGCGTTTCTTCAGTCTGGTAAGGTGTTTCACCGGCCCCTCCTCCGTCCAAAGCAATTCCTTATCCTCACCGGACTTCACCGGCAGTGCGGTGGCGAGGGCGATGCCGCGCTTGCTAGCGATGGGAATACCGCGGTCCTGGTTCGAGATCAGGATGGGCTCCGTCGCTGTTCCGTCGCCGGAGAGCGCAGCCGTCAACGTGCCTTGCGCCGCTTTACCGGTAGTGAATAGTGCCATCGCGATGAAATATACGCCTGGCCTGAGATTCGCTCCAGCAATTACCACATCCTCGTGGCCGCTGTCCGTGGTAGACCGGAAATCGCTTACTACCCGGCTGTCCGCCAGAGCGGGCTCCTGGCCGAAGCGAACAAAGAGGTCGACATCAACGTCGGCGGGATCATTGCGAACGCTCACCGCCAGACGGGTGTGCTGCGGGCCAACGGTGATGCGGTACGCATTGCTGCCCGAGAAAAGCGTCGGCGTGACGACCGCGGGCAGCGAATATGCGTTGGGATTGCCCGAAGTGATTTCAACGGCGGAGGAGGTGGGCGGGACGATGGAGCCGCGCTCCACGGTGACGATAATCGACCCAGTCGCCGGTACGCCTTTGGAAAACAGCGCCAGGGAAATGTAGTAGTTTCCCGCGCGTAGCGGCGGTGACGAGGAAGACGTTACGGTGATGGACTCATTGCCTGAGGGTCCTTCCGACGCGTAATCGGCGAGCACAGTATTATCCTCGACCGCGGTGTCAATTTCATGGCGTACGTACAGATCCACATCGATCGCCGGATTATCGCTTGTGAGTTGCAGCCGCATCTGAGTTGCGCCGTCCGGTACTTGAATCCTGAAGCTGTAGTTGCCGTTGTACAGAGTTGCTGATTCAATGGCCGGCAAAGAGAACTTGGCTGCGGTCCCTGAGGTCAACTGCGCCGGAGCGGTGGGCGCGGGCGTCACTAACGAACCTGTAGTGACAGTGGCCGTCAGCGAGCCGGCTACCTCGATGTTGGTGGTAAACACTGCCAGTGAAATGAAATACCGGCCGGGACGCAGCGGTCGAGCACTCTCCGCGGTGATCGTGATGCGCTCGCTCCCGTCCGGTCCGGTCGAACTGTAGTCCGAATCCACCGTTCCACCACTTACCGCGGGGTCACTGTTAAACCGCACGAAGAGATCAACGTCCGCGCCCGCCGTGGCGGTGACCAATTGGATATCAAGCCGCGTGGCATTGGCGGCAACATCGATTACAAAACTACGGTTGCCATTGAACAGCGCCGATTGCGCCGCGGGCGGCAGAGTGTACGTCTGGCGAACGCCGGAGGTGAGCACCGCGGGTCCCGTGTTGGGAGGCGGCATGGTTCCAGCCGTCACCGTAGCCGTGAGAGTCCCACTGGCCTGTACGCCCCGAGTGAAGATTGCCAGCGAAATGAAGTAAGTTCCGGCGCGCAAGGGCGGCGTGCCTGTAGCCGTAATCACGATCTGCTCATTGCCTGCCGGTCCCTCCGACTTGTGGTCCGCCACAACGTTGCCGCCGGAGAGTGCCGTGTCTGAGCCGAAACGGGCGAACAGATCGATATCGACGTTCGGCGTGCTGGTCGACAAAGAGATCTCCAGCCGAGTAGCTCCCTGAGGCACATTGATCATATAACCGCGATTGCCGTTCAGCAGAGTTCCGCCCGTCACAGCGTCGATTGTGAAACCCTGTGGTCTTCCGGAGGTTAACAATGTGACGCCGGAGGGAGGCGGCGCGCTGGCGGTCGTGACCGTGGCCAGGAGGCTGGCGTTTATGTTAACGCCCGGGGTGAAGACGGCGACGCTGATGAAATACACACCGGCCCGCAACGGTGGCGTGCTGCCGGCGGTGATCGAGACAGTTTCGTCCGCGGCGTCTCCCTCCGAGCGATAATCGGCTACGACATTACCGCCGGAGAGAGTGGGGTCGGAACCGAAGCGGACAAACAGATCGAGGTCGACGTTTGGAGTGGTGGAGGAAAGCCGCACATCCAGCCGGGTCGCGCCTTGCGGTACGTCAATGGTGAAGCCGCGAGCTCCGTTCAATAGGATATTGCCGGTAACGGCGGCAATGGAGAATGTCCGCGGGGTGCCGGACGTAAGCACTGTGGGGCTCCCGGTAGGGGGTGGCGCACTGGCGGTTGTTACGGTTGCGGTAAGCGTCGCATTCACGGCCACACCGTTGGTGAATAAACCGAGCGAGATAAAGTAAGTGCCGGCGCGCAGCGGCGGAGTACTGGTGGGCGTGATTGTGATCTGCTCATTGCCTGTTAGTCCGTCAGACTTGTGATCTGCGGCGACGCTGCCGCCGGTGGCGCTGGTATCCGCTCCGAAACGCGCGAACAGGTCTACATCCGCTCCGGGAGTAGAAGTAGTGAGTACGATATCCAGCCTGCTTGCGCCCTGAGGCACTGTGATGCGATAGCTGTTTGTGCCATTGAACAGCGTGCCGGTGGAAACCGCTGGAAGCGACACCGGCGCGGCAACGCCGGACGTGAGATCACGCTCTCCACTGGGCGGCGGTGTCGGGTTTTCAACGCCACGCTCTTCCAGAATGTCACGCAGCAACGGATAGAACGAGGAGAACCTGCCGTAATTGTCGGCAAAGGGAATCAGGCGGCAATATTGTTCCGGAGTATCGGCTTTCGGCCCGTTGCTCAAGGCGCCTACTAGAACCAGGGGAGCCGAAAACAGGCCTGAACCGGAAGACCCGCCTTCCGTCAGTCCGGAGGAGTAGAAGACGGAATAAAAATTGGAAGGGGTGCGTGGATTGGCGACGCGGTTACCAAAGGCTATGCGTTTGTAATCGCCGGCGGGATGATGAACCACCGTAAGAGCTGTGCCTTCGGGCGCTTCCCGTGGGTCCCAACCCGAGAAGATCACGCCGCTCGGAACGCTGTTCAGCCGGAGCAGGGTGAAGTCGCCCTGAGTGCGGTCGCCGGTGACCAGCATCCTGGCTCCCAGGGTACGCGGAACGTTGCGCGTGCTGGGCGGAGTACCGTTGCAGGTATCCGTCTGGTAGAACCAAAAGGCCTGCAGCGTCCGCGCTACGGCATCTGTTTCGATGCAGTGGTTTGCCGTCAAGAAGAGGGGGGTCCCGCTCCCGCTGCGGGTGTTAAGGAGAGTGCCAGAGCACACTAAGGAGCTTCCGCCGGATTCAAAACTGATCCGGCCAACCGAGCGCGACGTCTCGGCCCACTCGGGCGAGCAAGTGACGTCGAGATTGCAGGAAGCAGCGGCGGAGCGCGTGGTTCCCTCTTTGGGGTCGGAATACACGTGAGAGATTTCGCCGACCTGGAATGGTGGTTGGCCTCGTTGCCCCTCTGACGGCTCGAACTCGACTATCGCGGTATCGGCCATGACAATATCGCTCCAGAAATCACCATCCGAGAATGGGCCGGCTCCTGTGTAAGGTCCCGAGATCTGCTCCTCTTCGCCAGTCCCATCGTGGATCCAGACGCGGCCGGTACCTACCGAGAACTGTGTGAAGTGCAGCCGGATGCCGCGTGCTCCTGGCGATTGGATCCCCGCGCGCCATAGGCTCTTACCTTCGGGTAATGTTTCCCAACGTCCCACTCGTAAAGCAGCTGAGGAGAGTGAACGATGCCGGCCCACCGCCAGCACACCGCTCTTTGGTGCAACGGGTTGTATATCCGCTGGCGCGATTTCTGTGAGACGGTGACTTGCTGGCCGGGCGAGAGAAACTCCGCGGCTGGGCAAGGAGACCTTCGCCGAGCGCCGCGCTTCGTCCATAGCGGGGGCATAAAATCGCTTTGAAGCTGCCGGGAGGGGAGAGGCGCCGAATGCCCGTGAGGAGAAAGTGAGAAAAATGATCAGAAGCGCCGCAAGCATCGTTCTATCATACTGGTTGAAATCGTGGCTCGCCGTGAGGATTCAAGAAATTCTAAATACGGCATTCACTCGGGTTCCGCCCTCCGCTGGACATTCCATCATCACCTCTGCTCCCAGCATCTCAGCATTCTTGCGAACGATCGCCAAGCCGAGGCCTGTTCCTTTCAGCCTCGTAGTGAAGAAGGGCTCAAACACCTTTTCCCGAAGGTCAGCGGGAATTCCGGGACCCTCGTCCTGCACGGTAAGCTCGCCGGATGCGGAGAGGATCACCGTCACAGTCTGCCCTTCCCTGGACGCCTGAATGGCGTTGAGAGTCACATTGAGGACGATCTGCTGCAATAGCTCGCGGTTGGAATGGCTCACCGTTACCCCCGGCGCGATGGTGCTTTCCACCCGCACCCCGAGCGGTTGTGCCTGCCGTGACAGCGCGGCCGCAATCGACGCTACCAGCGACGAAAGGTCCACTTCCTGGTCGAGAGCGGCGCTCAGACTGGAGAATCCCAGCAGTTGGCGCACCGACTGATCGAGGCGGTCCACTTCGGAAACAATGAAGCCGAGATCCTCGGCGTATTGGCTCGAAAGCGCCTGATCCTCCCGCATCACCTGCGCGATGGTCTTGATGGCGCTGAGCGGGTTCTTGATCTCATGCGCAATCGTCGCCGCCACTTTGCCTAAACCGGCGAGATGCTCCTGCCGCAGCAACTCGCGCTCCAGGCCAATCTTCTCTTCCACCAGCCGGCCTGCTTCGATCGATTGCGAAATTTGGGGCGCCAGCGCCACCAGTACCAGCTCATTTTCATCTAAAGACGCCAGCGCGCTGGTATCGATCAGCATCAGGCCGGAGAGGCGTTTCTCATAGCGCAGGGGAAACAGATAACGGTAGCCCATCCGTTGAAGAATGTCGCGGGCTGGTCCGGTCTCCATATGCGGCACGTAGAACACATCACCGCCATGGCTCGACGCAAACCGCTCCAACTCAAGACGGTCGCTTGCCTCAAGCGCATCCTCATCCCGGCCGGCACATAGAATCAGGGTCTTCAACTCGAAGCGGGAAGAGATCTGGCGGGCAAGAAACCGCACCCTCCGGGGGAGATCGAGAATCAGCGAAGCCTCCTGGATCACGGTCTTCCCGAATTCGGAATACACCAGGGCCCGCTTATTGAGGAAACGGGAGATCCACGCGTAGAGCGGTAGCCACAAGATCCCTGCCCAGAAGAGCAAAGGTAGTTCGACCAGCCAGCCGGTCGCCTGAAACTTCCGTTCTACATACCGCGACGCCGTCCGTATCAGGAACAGATAGATCGCCGCCGAAACACCGAGCGTCAATGCAAACATCGACCGTCTGCTTAACTGCAGCCCGAAACTGTGATGCCAATAAAGAAACCACGCAAGGAAAAAGGGCGGGCCGGTGGTGGAGTAGGGGGCCGTAACCGGGAAGACCGCCAGCAGAAGAGAAACCCCGAATACCCCCACGAAAGCAAAGTGACCAAGGCGGTAAGCGAGCGCCAACAGCCACAGAGCACAGGCGAAGCCGATGACAATTGCAACGAAGCCCGCGGTATTCCATACGACGGCATACGCGATGGGGCGCCCTACGCCGGCGATGAAAAATCCGGTCACGAAGAAGGTGACATGCCAGATGCCGAATGCCACCGCCAGAATCCACACCGCCAACCCCGCGGGACCTATGCGCCTTTGGGAGAACAGCACGATGCTGAGAAACAGACACAAACCCAACCCGAGAAAGGCCATGCCGAGCGATGCCGCCGTCGCCAGGGACATGACTAATGCCGGCGGAACGCAAGAACGGCGTTCAGACCGCCGAACGCAAAGGAATTGGACAATGCGTACCCGATCTCAGCCCGGCGGCCCGCATTGGGAATCACGTCAAGATCGCATTCCGGATCGGGCGTGGTGTAATTCGCCGTGGGCGGAAGAACACCGTGGTGCAGAGCGAGTACGGTAGCGGCGGCCTCCAGCGCTCCGGCCGCCCCCAACGCGTGGCCATGCATGGACTTTGTGGAACTCACCGCCAGTTTATCCGCATGGTCCTTGAAAAGCATGCGGATCGCCTGTGTCTCGGTGGCATCATTGGCGGGCGTGCCCGTGCCATGGGCGTTGATATAGCCGATCTGCTGCGGCGCTATTTGAGCATCCTGCAACGCCAGCCTCATGGCGCGGGCGGCACCTTCGGCCGATGGCTGGGTGATGTGATGCGCATCGGCTGTCATTCCCGCACCTATGATCTCCGCGTACACCGTGGAACCGCGCACCTCGGCGGCGTCCAGCGGCTCCAGCACAAGCATTGCCGCACCTTCCGCGAGGATCAGCCCCTTGCGATCCCTGGAAAACGGCCGGCATGTGTCCGGCGCCACGACTCGCATCCCCTCCCAGACTTTGAGGTGCCCCAGCGTGAATGGAGCCTCACTGCCACCCGCGATCGCCAGGTCCAACTGCCCGTACCGCACCATTGCGAACGCGTGCGCCAGCGCATGATTGGCCGAAGAACACGCGGTGGAAAACGTAAAGGAGGCGCCGGTAAGTCCTAATTCCATTCCGATCAAACTGGCCGCGGCATTCGCCATAGTACGGGGAATGATCATGGGATGAAAGCGCGTTTTCTTTTCCGCGTACAGTTCCCGGAAGGCATCATCTTCCGTGAGCTTGCCGCCCAGGCATGACCCGGTGATCACGCCACTGCGCTCGCGCAGTTCGTTCGTCCACACCACGGAGGAGTCCTTCACCGCCTCACGCGCGGCAATCAGCGCGAATTGTGCGAACGGGTCGAGCAGATCCAGCTCCTTTTCGGTGAAGTGATCGAGCGGCTGGTATCCGCGCAGGCGAGCGCCATGAGAGAATCGTAAACCGTCAAAGCCCTGAAGCGGCGTGACCGCGTTCTCACCGCGAGCGATGGAGCGCCAGAACGCGTCGCGGTTGTTGCCGGAGGCGCAGATTACTCCGGCTCCCGTCACCGCAACCCGCCGGTTCATCCCGCCGGCTCCGCCTTTGCCGTTAACAGAACATCAATGCCGGACACAATGTCGCGCACCCCGCGCATACTTTTAGCCGCGTCGTCGGGCACGCTGATATCGAACTCGTTTTCCAGCGCGAACACGACATTGATGCCATCCAGCGAGTCGATTCCAAGCTCCTGAAACGTGCTCTCTCCGGTGATCGTCGAAGCCTTCTCCGGAGAAAAGTGCTGCGTCGCGGCAATCACTCGCGTTACGCGTTCGAGGGTGGTTTCCGGCATAAGAGTTCGCTCACAGTGACAAGATGATAGCCTTGCTCGCGGAGTTCCGGCAACAACCGTCCTACGGCTTCCAGCGTCTTCCGCACATCCGGTTTGGGACGCAGTTCGCGCCCATCGTGCAGGCAGAGGATCGCGCCCGGCTGTGCGCCTCGTTTCATGCGCCGGTGAATACGCTTCGCATCCAGCTTCCAATCGGCCGCGATGGTGGTCCACATGACACCGGTGAGACGATGCCGCTGCTGAGCTTCTCGCAGTCCAAACCAGCGGCATCCATAGGGAGCTCGGAATAAAGTGGGAGCCGCACCCGTCGCATCCTGAATCGCCTGCTGGCAAAGTGAGATTTCATCCTCGATAAACTGCGCGTGACGCAGATACAAAGGCGAGTGCGAGTAGGAATGATTGCCGATTTCATGCCCCGAGCGGTGCGCACGGCGCGAGATCTCGGGATGACGCTCTACATGCCGCCCGATCTGGAAGAAGGTCGCATGGGCGTGATGCGCTTCCAGCAGATCCAGCAGTAAGGGCGTCGATTCGCTAGGTCCGTCATCGAACGTGAGCGCAATGGCTTTGCGATTCTTGGAGCCACGCCAGACGGAGGGAGCAAGCACCGTAGCGCTGCGGCCGCGAACCGCGTAGACCAGGAAGCCCACTCCAGCCGAGATGGCCGCGCCTCCAGCCTCCAGCAGCATTATCCGGGACTCTTTCCGGTCCATTTCACGCTGTGATCCGCCGTCACTGCGAATGTTTCTTTCGGCGAGGCCAGCGTGAAGAAGGACCACGGCCCAGGCAGCCACGGATAGCGTTCGATCACGGACTCATCGATATCCACACCCAGCCCAGGACCAGTCGGAACAATCAGGTCGCCCTCGATGATCTGCAAAGGCTGCTTGAGAATGTCGTTCGCCAGTGAAAACGGATACATAAACTTCCGTCCGGGCTCTGTATAACAGGGATACTCGAGCCATTCCACGACGGATTCGGGCCAGCAGACACCCAACTGCGCCGCCGCCGCCACCTCCAGCACGGTCCCCCAGGAGTGGAAGGCGAACCGCAATTCCTCGCGGGCTATCCCGGCGAAAATGCGCCGCGCGAGATTGAAACCGCCCTGGCACACGACATCCATTTGCACGTAATCGACGCACGGTCCCAGCAGCAGATCGAGGAAGCCATCTTCACTCTGCTCGTGTTCGCCGCTGGCAAGCGGCACCAGGTCCTTCTCCTTCAGGCGGCGATAGGAATCGTGGTCGTCGGGAGGCAGTGGCTCTTCCAGCCATGTGATGTTGTACTCGGCCATCTGTCCGGCCAGCTTCTCCACCGTTTCCGCCGAGTAGCTGCGATCCCCCATGCGCCACCACGTGTGGGCATCGATCATCAGTTCAAAATCTGGTCCGGTGGCTTCCCTCATCAGGCGAACGGATTCCAGATCGCCCTCCGGTCCCAGCGCCGGACGCATCTTGTACGCCTTAAAACCCATGCTCTTGGTGAGCGCCGCTTCGGCGGCGTAGCCCTCCGGCGCCATGTACATACCAGCGCTGCCGTAAAGCCGGATGCGGTCCCGGACGCGCCCGCCAATCAGCTCCGAGACCGGCACTCCTTTATGTTTTCCAATCACATCGTAGAGCGCCACTTCTACGCAGCAGTAAATCTTGAGCAACTCCGCATCCGGACCGTGATTCTGAAACTGGATCCGAAGAGCGTCGGCGTCCACCGCCATCCGGCCCGCAAAGAACGGCGCGATCTCAGTTTCGATGCGGGATTTCCAATGTTCACTGGCGGCGCCCGGCCCATAGCCGACGACGCCGCTATCGGTCTCGATACGAACCAGCATGGCGTCCCGCTTGAGAATCGTACGCTCGCCACCGAAATAGGTGAGCTTAGAGGGGGACGGGAGCGGATAAGAGAGCAGAAAAGCCTGAACGGATCTGATTTTCATTAGCAGAATTAGTATACCGGTCAGCCTAGGCGATTAGCTTGCGGGTCAGTCTCCGAGCA
>DATLCW010000139.1:0-2688 GCA_035526195.1 Bryobacteraceae bacterium | reverse complement strand
CCCCAGAAAATCTGCCGGCCGTTGTCGATATTGCCTGTAATCTCAACCTTCCCCGACGCTGGGCCGAGCAACCGAATGTAGCCGACCAGCGTTGCAATCTGATCCGGGCTGAAGCGGCCTGAGAATGCCGGCATCTCGGTTCCAGGCACTCCTTGTGCGATGACACGCGCCAGGTCTGCGTCCGTGCTGCCGTGCTTCCATCGTCCGGAAACCAGATCGGGTCCGCCGCGTCCGCCGTGGCCATTCAGGCCATGACACACCGCGCACGACTTATTGAAGCGCGCGCCGGCAATTCCCGCTTCGGCCTTGGTTTGCGCCGGGGCGCACAAGGCCCCCCACGCGGCGTAAAGCGCAAGGAGTCTGAACATAGATGACGGAAATTATACTGCACAACAGCGCCTTTCCACCGGCGGGTAGTGTATGAAATGTGCGTACTGCCAGCCTCGCGAAGGCGAACAGCGCTACAGCCCCGCCGAGATCGCTTCTACGGAGGTGGTCCCAGTCATGGGTAATCCCGATTCCGAACGAATCTGCACGAGCATTGTCGAACGCCAAAATCTCAGTATGAGAACTTCCCTCCGGCGCTTCACGCGCCTGTCGCTTGGCTTCAGTAAGAAGTGGGAGAACCACTGGTCCGCACTCTGCCTGTGGTTCGCATATTACAATCTATGCCGGATTCACCGCTCGATCCGCGTGACGCCGCGATGGAATCAGGAACTAAACTGACTACGTTTGGGCTTTCCGAACTATTGGCGTAGAATTGAGCGAGAAAACCGGGACAATTGAGCAATGCCACGCCAAACGACGATACAGCGTCTGTGTTTGATATCCTTCACTGTAGGCCTCTTGAATTGCGGTGACGGCTATCAACACTTCACGCTCCACGGTGGTCCACAGTCCCGAGTACGCGTAGTGAATGACTCTCCACTGGTAGCGGCCATGGTCCAGCACGCCCTTGACGAGGAGCGAGAATATTTTCGTGGACTAAGCAGCCCGAAGGAGAGCGAAAGACTAGCGACATTTCTCCAATCGGGACCCGGCAAACTTTACAACAAACTCAAAAACGATTTCCAGAGGGAGCCAGGGTACGACGTGCCAGGACAAACCCGTTTTAAGCTCCTGTTCGAATCGAATGTTCTCCCATACTCCAAGGTGGAGTTCGATAGTGGTCCGGTTAAAAGGCAGATTGGTTGGGTTTCGCGAGCAGACTTTGATGACACGCGGACGGGCGGCTCTTAAGACGTTTTCTGATTTCAAACTGAGCCACTGCCGAAAATTTCGTCAACGCAGATTTCAGACACTACCCACCGGCGCTGCCTTCCCAGGAATGCCGCTACAGATTTTCCAGACGCGTCTCGGCGTCCCCGAAACGATCGAGCTTCACTCCCATGCGATCCAGGATCGAGAGGTACAAGCTGCACATCTTGCGGTTGGCATCGCCGGCATCCAGATAATTCAACGCGCGGCCCGTCTTCAGCGTACCTCCCAAGCCTCCGGCCAGGACTAGCGGAAGCTTCGCATTGTCGTGCTTGCGGCCGGACCACATGTTCGAGAGGAACATCAGGCACGAGTTGTCCAGGACCGTGCCGTCGCCCTCGGGCATGCTGTCAAGCTTGGTAGCCAGATAGGCAAGCTGGCTTAAATGGAAACGCGCAATGCGTTCATAGCCATCGGAGAGGTTGTCGTGGGAGGCGGCGTGATGCCCCTCGCGGACCTGCAGAAATGGATAGTAAAGAGCGGACAAATCGCGCGCCAGAAGCAGCGTTGCCACTCGCGTGCGGTCCGTCTGGAAAGCGATGGCGATGATGTCGCACATCAGCCGCGCATGCTCCCGCAGGTCTTCCGGTAAGCCGTTGGCGGGTCGATCCATGGTAAAGACGGGACGGTTGCGGTGCTTCGCCAGGTCGTCCGCCTTGTCTTTGCTCTTCCGCATTCCATCGACGCGTTTCTCCACTTCACGCACACTGGTCAGATATTCGTCGAGCTTCGTTTTATCGGCCGAGCTGATTTTAGTGCTGAGCGTCTCGGCCCGGCCCTTCACGCGGTCCAGAATACTCATATTCCGAAGGCTGCCGCGGTTCTCAAACAGGTTGTCGAAGGCGAGCGAAGGGTAGACTTCATTCGGCACCGGCGAGTCCGGAGTCTGCCAGGAAATATGCGAGCTGTACGCCATCGAGAAATTCGTCTCGTGGTACCCCGTCATCGGCTGCTCGCAGGCCAAAACAATACTCGACTGAGGTGTATCCTGACCGATCCGGTTGGCGATCATCTGATCCACCGTGATGCCCGCTTTAATGATGGCTCCGCGCTGAATGGTCGCCCCGGAGAGAAGACTTCCCGTCTGTGCCGGGTGAATGCCCTGGCCAGTGGCCGCCTTGTTGAACAGTCCGTGGATCACATTGATCTTGTGTTTCACCGGTTCCAGGGGCGACAGGCTCTGGCTTAGTTTCAGCGAGGCTCCAGATCCTTCCGCGCTCCAATGATCCTCATTCACTCCATTGCCCATGAAAAGAACAGCAAAGCGCTTGGGGAACACGGCCGGCCCGTTGGAACCGGCAAACGCAGGAAGGGACTCCAGCCATGGAAGTGCCAGGCTGACTCCGGCGCCGCGCAATACGGTGCGGCGTGAAATGCGCCGGGTCGACTTCTCTATTCGATGAGCCATTTTAATCACCTTTCTTCGTCGGG
>DATLCW010000132.1:0-4597 GCA_035526195.1 Bryobacteraceae bacterium | reverse complement strand
ATGGCTGAAGCCGAATGGAGTTCTGAAGCAGGCCAGGCAAGCTTCCTTGTAATGTGCCTAAGTCTGCCAGAAAGTCCTCTCGGATCGAGATCAGAACCTTCACCTCCGGGAGCGCGTCACCGTAAAGCAGCGCCATGATCTGCTTCCGGCCCTCATCCTCGGGATCGAGTTTCTGGGCGGCTTGGACCTTAGACTGGCGGACGTCTTCGGGCACTCTTCGACGAGCCAGGTCAGCAACTTCCCTAATCAGGTCGTGCGTCCACATCTCTCCATGAGGCGCTGAGGGTCGCAGAATCGTGAATACCTCCTCGAACTGATCCAGAATCAGCACTGGCCTGAAGTTTCGTGCACCCATCTTGAAGGTAGACTCGTGTAAGAAGGACCACAGGCCGGAGGAACTCTGAGGTCCGGTGACTGTGATGTCGTGCAACACGGCTTCTTGGCGGATTCTGGCGACTATTCCGGCTACTGGCCCTGCTTGAAGGTCATAACTCGGGCGAAAAGTGACCGGAAGGAAGCGACGATCCCGGAGTTCAGGGCAAACCTTCGCATTAATCAGGGACGTTTTGCCTAGGCCCGAACGTGAGAAGAGAATACTTAGAGAAGATGAGAGCACGGTGTCCAAAACGCGCTGTAGATCTTCATCTCTTCCGAAGAGGAGATCGTGATCCCGCGGCGTGTCACTGAAGGACGCAAGCCCTGGATAGACCTCTATGCCGGAGTCCTTAAGGTGTCTGGCTTTCACCGCCCTCATCGTATCGCTCCTTTAGCTCAGTACAGAAATCGGTCGCATCCATATCAAAACACCGAAGCCCTTCTTTCTTGTCCCAATACACAACACTCTCCTCCCACTCTCTTGCCAGGCCCCTCTTCTTTGGCCGGCGTTGAATTGCAAAGGACGCCATGGAACTTGCCGCCCGCTTTCCCCGTATAGCCCGGAGTAGAACACGGATGTTCCAGTCCTTCAGTCCGTACCCTATGAAAAGGATGCTCTTGCCCTCAAAAAGGCCCTGAATGCGATTCGGGAGCGGCGGGTCGGCGAGCATGACGCAGCTCAGGAACTCCACCACGTCGTCTTCGGTCACTACTAACGAGTCGAGGTTCTCCAAGGACCCATGAAGTTTGTACACCACAGGCTCACTGAGGGTTGCTACATCAATTTCTTGTCTATCTCCTCGCAGACGATACATGTACACCTTTGGCTTCTTGCCTTCCAAGCCAAACGCACTTTCCATCAGGCCGTCGAAGTTGGTGGTTAGGATGTGAGTAAAGGGAAGAGCGGCAAGCGCTTTATGAACTTTTCCCGGTTGGACGTTGGCTGGACTCAGTTCTCGGGCAACTGCGAGACGCAGCTCTAAAGGGTCTTGTCGAATTTGAAAGTATTGTGCGACTCTAAGAAAGTCACTCTTATCGGGACCAGGGTACTCGCACTGTGAGGCCAGTCTTGTAGCGAGCTCGCCCGCCGTCGGAAGACCTACCTCTCCCGGCGCTCCCATAGAAGCTCCAGCTCCGAGGAAGGGCACACAACGATCGTTTCGGATCTTTCGGAGGATGAAGCTCCAGTCCACGTCCTGACGAGTGAAGATAGGCATCGAAGAGTTCGGGTTGGCTGAGCGATGCTTAGCTGAGCGATGCTTATGAGGCTGGTGTCGGTAATAGCAAATTTTGAAGGCTGAAACCGATGCCGGCTAGACCTCTGTCGCAACAGCAAGGGTCTGATTGCGAAAACTCCATTTCGGATAGACGGAACCCACGACCTCGCCGGAGCGACTCCTTTGGTGTAGATGTTTTGGGTGAGTACGGCGAGGGTACGGCTTGGTACGCGGGCTGTCAAGAGACAGTTCGAGTAATTTAGGCCTTCCTACAAAGAATCACAGCGCCCTTTTGCGATCCGCAGCCATTGCGGCAGTTGGCGCGTTATGGCCAGCACGTGCACTCACTGCGACGGATCGCTGGCGCGAGCTTGTCGTGTTGGCGATCAGTGTCTTCGCGCGCGCGTCACCGAGCCACAGCCCAGCGTGCAATTGTCGGCGGTTGTCCAGGTACCTCGCTTGACGTCCGCTGCGAAAGAGCGACATTCGGCTGTCAGCTGATGACTACGGAGCTTCTCCGAAACACCAACTCCAAGGCCACGCTTGCAAAGCAGGTGCTCTTTCCTTCTGATGCGCTGAGGTGCTACCGTTTCTGCTACCGTTTCTCCGGGCAGAAGCGGGCATGTAGGGTAGGGAAGCGGGCACCGATGCTCGGTAAGTGACCGTTTCCGGGCAACTTGGCCGGAACCGCAGCCCCTGCGGCACCGACTCTGGATCAGGAGAGTCCTGGTTCGAGCCCAGGAGGGGCAACTGAAAGTCCGATGTCACTTGTTGATGTCGGACCTTTTGTTTTTGCCCTCGCAATCTCCAAGCCTCTAGTGACCTGAGACCGATCTTTTTGTGGATTTCCTCTGCCAACGCTCACCTTCGCGCTAGTGATCGATTGACTCGCGCTCCAAGGCTGCCAGTTCGGCGCGGACCTCCTCGACATTTGGACGCATCGCCGCCCCAGGATCGCTGCGCAATGTGAGATAATGGCGATACGCGCGAATCGCGCCTGCCCGGTCTCCGACAAGAGCGGCGTAACGACCCTCGTCCCGAAGCGACGTTGGATACAGTGGTGTTACCGCGAGACCGACGATGCATCGCCGTACTGCCGCAGTCCCCACACGACGAAGCCGGACATAAGAAACAGGACGCCCGGTGTAGTGGGTGGAACGTGCAAGATGAAGAGGTGTGCGGTGAGCGCGCCGAGCATGATGGTCGCGAGCAGCGCGGATCCAATTCCCCTCGTCTTCGGCACCACGATCAGTACGGCTCCGGTGAGCTCGAGGATGCCGTGACGTACCGAAACCACTGTCCAAAGCCAACCGCGGTGAAGAGCGCGACCATCTCCGGCTTCCCCATCAGTTTCGCCCAGGAGGCGCTGACGAACACGAGCGCGAGGAATGCTTGGACGCACCACAGCAGAATGTCGAGTGGGCGCCCTGTGGCGGCACCGCGGGTGGCTGCAGCAATGTTGCCTGACATACGACTATCTCCGGCGCTCATGTCAATACGGGTATGCAGCCTCACCGCGTCCTCACCGACGGATCCCGCGCCGACGAGGCTTTCATCGACTCCACATGCGCGACGAACTGCTCGACGGCGATCTCGGTGCCCTGGTAAAAGCCACTCGCTTTGTTCTTCTCGAGGTCCGCTTCATCCCGGTGCAGCGCCGTGAAGACGTAGCGAGTGCCGGTTCCCACGGTCTCCATCGAAATGATGGCGGTGATCGGAATGTCGTCAAAGACAGCCGGCCGATAGCCGGGAAACAACATGGAGGTCCAGACAAGTCGCTCCATCGGAATAACATCCAGGAAACAGCCGAGGTTGGGAAACTCCTGACCGCCTGCCCCTGCGATGTCGATGCTGAAGATGCCGCCCGGTCGCACGTCCATTTCGGTTCGCGACACACGCCCCCAAGGCTTGGGCATGTACCACTCCTTGAGATGCTCCGGTTTCGTCAACGCTTCCCAGACGAGCCGCGCGGGAGCGTCGATGAACCGTTCGATAGCAAAATCGAGTTTCGGATTGAAGGTGAATTGCTTGCTCATGATTCGGATTCCTTCTCCTTGAGTTGTTCGACGTAGTGGTCGAACCGGTCCAGTCGAGCTTCCCACAACTGACGACGCGCGGTCAGCCAGTCTTCAACGACCTTGAACCGTTCGGGTGCGATCTCATACGTCCGCACTCGCCCGTGCTTTTTCGACCGCACCAGTCGGCTCTGTTCGAGCACCGAGAGGTGCTGCACGAACGATGGGAGCTGCATGTCGAACGGTGCCGCCAGTTCGCTGACGGTGGCTGGTCCGACAGACAGTAGCTCCAGGACTTTCCGCCGCGTCGGGTTGGACAAGGCGTGAAAAACGTCGTCAGCGGCTGCGGAGTGAACCATTTGCGACACCATCCAAATGCTCGGGTTATCCGATCTGACCGAGAGATTCTACAGCCATGGAATACTTCTGTCAATACCTAAGTATTTGCCATCATGGAAGCGCCCCCCCCCCGACGCGGAGACAAGAGCTCCGGCGAAGCCGGTTGCCTTACATCGGCTTGACTGCCCCGCGCGGGGGCGAGCGCTTCGATCGGCGGCCTAACGAACGTTGCAGCTGAACTGGGGCGTTAGGCCGCGCGGGACGGTTACTCACGATACCGGATCAGCGCTTTCTCATCGGCCTTTCGGTTAGGCAGATATCGGAGTGGGCCCACTGTGGACGAGCCGTGGGCATACACAAAACGGGGGGCAAAACTCTAACATTTGAGTGAGCAAAGTACGGCAAAGTCGAGCATGAAACCCAGCAAACTCCAGCATCGGGTGACACGAACTCGCGTAGAAGGTTGCAAGTTGCTGGAATTCGGCTGGTTATATTGGCCCCTCTGGATGAGGAGAGTCTTGGTTCGAGCCCAGGAGGGGCAATGGCCGGCGCAACAGCGCCGCCCGTTTTTTTGGGGGGCTCGCGCTTCGCGTCCGAGCCCAGCAGGGGCAACTTAAGCCGCCGCATCGGATTTCCCAGTGACGGCGCTTT
>DATLCW010000129.1:0-2794 GCA_035526195.1 Bryobacteraceae bacterium | reverse complement strand
AGAACTACTGCACGCTCCGCGGCCTGATGGAGCTGAAGCTCGACCAGAAGCCCGTACCGATCGAAGAAGTCGAGTCGGTCGCCGCGATCGTCAAGCGCTTCAAGACCGGGGCCATGTCCTACGGTTCCATCAGCAAGGAAGCGCACGAAGCTCTGGCGATCGCCATGAACCGCATCGGTGGGAAAAGCAATACCGGTGAAGGGGGCGAAGATCCCGAGCGTTACGTTTGGACAAACGACCGGGGTGATTCGAAGAACAGCGCCATCAAGCAGGTCGCCTCTGGCCGGTTTGGGGTGACGAGTAATTATTTGGTAAACGCGCGGGAACTGCAGATCAAAATGGCGCAGGGCGCGAAGCCCGGCGAAGGCGGTCAATTGCCCGGCGAAAAGGTTTACCCATGGATTGCCAAGGTGCGGCATTCGACGCCGGGAGTGGGGCTCATTTCCCCTCCGCCGCATCATGACATTTATTCCATCGAAGACCTCGCGGAATTGATTCATGACCTGAAGAACTCCAATCATCACGCGCGGATCAGTGTGAAGCTTGTCTCCGAAGTGGGTGTTGGAACAATCGCCGCTGGCGTGGCCAAGGCGCACGCGGACGTGGTGCTGATCAGCGGCTACGATGGCGGCACGGGAGCCTCCCCGCAGACCTCTATCAAGCACGCGGGTATTCCATGGGAGCTCGGTCTCGCCGAGACGCACCAGACGCTCGTGCTTAACAATCTCCGCAGCCGTATTGCCGTCGAAACCGACGGGCAATTAAAAACCGGGCGTGACGTGGTGATCGCAGCGATGCTTGGTGCTGAGGAATTTGGTTTCGCTACCGCTCCGTTGGTGGCTCTGGGCTGCATCATGATGCGGGTTTGCCACTTAAACACTTGCCCAGTGGGTGTCGCTACGCAGGATCCAAAACTGCGTCCGAACTTTACGGGGGACCCGGACCATGCCGTGAACTTCATGAAGTTCATCGCGCAAGAAGTCCGCGAACTCATGGCGCAACTTGGTTTCCGAACCATTCCCGAGATGGTTGGCCGGACCGATCGTCTGGAGCCTCGGAAAGCAGTCGAGCATTGGAAGGCGAAAGGTTTGGATTTCAGCCGGATTCTGTATCAACCGGACGCGGGACCTGAAGTGGGGCGCTATTGCACGATCCAGCAGGATCATGGGCTCGACAAAGCACTCGATAACACCGTGCTGCTCGATTTGTGCAAGCCCGCGCTTGAGAAAAAGCAGCAGGTCAGCGCAACGATCCCGATCTTCAATGTGAACCGGGTGGTTGGAACGATCCTGGGCAGTGAGGTTACGCGGCGTTACGGCGTTGAAGGCCTGCCTGAGGATACAATTAAGATTCACTTCAAAGGTTCGGCTGGCCAAAGTTTCGGCGCGTTTATGCCCAAGGGCCTCACCTGGACCCTGGAAGGCGATGCTAATGATTATCTTGGCAAAGGGCTTTCGGGCGGCCGCATTATTCTCTTTCCCCCAGCTGGGTCCACTTTCGATTCGGAAGATAACATCATCACCGGCAACGTGGCGTTGTATGGTGCGACGGGCGGGGAAGTTTATATCCGCGGGATGGCCGGTGAACGTTTCGGTGTGCGCAACTCCGGTGTCGACACCGTCGTGGAAGCGGTCGGCGATCACGGCTGCGAATACATGACGGGCGGCAAAGTCGTGGTGCTGGGCCATGCGGGGCGGAATTTCGCGGCTGGCATGAGCGGCGGCATTGCTTACGTGATGGATGAGGCGGGCGATTTCTCCGGCCGCTGCAATAAGCAGATGGTCGATCTCGAAAAACTCGCGGACAAAAAGGAAATCGAAGAAGTCCGCCAGATGATTCAACGCCACCTGGACTATACCCAGAGCCCTCGCGCTCAAAAAATTCTCGCCTTGTGGGAGCAATACGTCCCCAAATTTGTGAAGGTCCTGCCTCGGGACTACAAACGGATGCTGGGAGCAATCGCTCGCGTTAGCGCGGCCGGATTGAGCGGCGAAGAAGCGGTCATGGCCGCTTTCGAAGAAAATGCAAAGGATGTTTCTCGGGTTGGGGGCAGTTAACACTGAGAGCGCTAAAATCTGACCTGAAAAATAGACATGGGTAAACCTACTGGATTCCTCGAATATCTCCGCGAACTGCCGGTCGATCGTTCCGCACAGGAACGGCTTAAGGATTGGAATGAGTTCCACTTCCACATGGAGCAGAAAAAGCTGCAGGAGCAGGCCTCTCGCTGCATGGACTGCGGCATTCCCTTTTGCCATACCGGAACGTTATTGAGCGGCATGGCCTCGGGCTGCCCGATCAATAACCTGATCCCGGAATGGAACGATCTAGTCTATCGCGGCCTTTGGAAAGAAGCCCTCGATCGCCTGCACAAGACGAACAACTTTCCAGAGTTCACCGGGCGCGTCTGCCCTGCCCCATGTGAAGGCTCGTGCGTGCTCGGCATCAATAATCCGCCCGTCACGATCAAGAACATCGAAGTCTCGATCATTGACAAGGGCTGGGAGGAAGGCTGGGTAACTCCGAGCGCCCCAGAGAAGCGCACCGGCAAAAAAGTGGCCGTTATCGGCTCCGGTCCTGCAGGTCTTTCCGCTGCGGCCCAATTGAACCGGGCCGGGCATTCCGTCACCGTTTTCGAACGCGCTGATCGCCCTGGTGGATTGCTCATGTATGGCATCCCCAACATGAAGCTCGAGAAAAAGGAAGTTGTCCTGCGCCGCCTCAAAGTGCTGGAGCAGGAAGGGATCAAGTTCTTCTGTAAAACAGAAGTGGGCCGAGACGTTTCCGCGAAGCA
>DATLCW010000116.1:0-11105 GCA_035526195.1 Bryobacteraceae bacterium | reverse complement strand
AGCTTCGTATGATCCAGGCCCATGATGTGCAGAATGGTCGCGTGGAGGTCGGACACGTGCCAGGGATCCTCCACCGCCTTGAAGCCAAGTTCATCCGTAGAGCCGATGGCTTGTCCGCCTTTCACCCCTCCGCCGGCAAGCCACATGCTGAAGCCATGCCAGTCATGATCGCGGCCGAACTTCCCGATCCCTTCGCTGGTTGGAGTGCGGCCGAATTCGCCTCCCCACACGAGCAGCGTATCGTCCCACAGGCCGATCCGCTTCAGGTCGGAAATCAGCGCTCCGATCGGCTGGTCGGTTTCCGCGGCATGCAACTTGTGATTGGAAATGCAATCGTTGTGGCCGTCCCAGGTGTCCTCAATGTGGCCCCCGCCGGAGTATAGCTGAACAAACCGCACACCACGCTCGAGCAGACGCCGGGTGGTGAGACACTTGCGCCCAAAATCCGCCGTCACTTTCTGATCAAGGCCGTACATTTCGCGCGTTGCGGAGGTTTCGCGGTCCAGATCCACGGTCTCCGCGGCAGTGGTTTGCATCTTGTAGGCGAGCTCATAGGACTTGATGCGCGCCGCGAGCTCAGTCTCCCCGGGATGGCTGATTTCATGTTCGCCATTCAACTTCGCCAGCAGGTCGAGGGAAGCCCGCTGCTGGCGCGGCGCGACGCCTTCTGGGGTGGCGAGGTCCAGAATTGGCGCGCCGGTGCTTCGAAACAGCGTTCCCTGATAGGAGGCCGGCATATAGCCCGCGGTCCAGTTGCTCGCGCCGCTGATCGGTCCACCGCGAGGATCCGTCATGACCACGAAGCTCGGAAGATTGTCGCTGAGGGAGCCCAGTCCATAGCTGAGCCAGCTTCCCAGACAGGGCTTGCCGATCAGTACGCTGCCGGTGTTCATCTGCAGGCATCCCGAGGCGTGCGCCGCGGTGTCGGTGTAAAGCGAACGGATCACACAAAGATCATCGGCGTGTTTGGCGGTGTGGGGAAAGAGGCTGCTGATTTCCAGTCCGCTCTGGCCGTGTCGGCTGAACTCAAATGGCGATTGCATCAGATTGCCGATGGGGCGGCCATTAGAGCCGACCACCGCGCCGCCTCGATACGGAGTGTTGTTGAACTTCGTCAGGGCAGGTTTCGGGTCGAAGGTGTCCACCTGGCTGGGGGCTCCATTCATGAACAGAAATACCACTCGTTTTGCTTTGGCGGGAAAGTGAGTCGCCGCTTGCGCGGTGAAGAATCCATCGCGCGACAGCAGATCGATCAGGGCCAGCATCGGGAAGCGCGCTCCCGTGTTCCACAGAAAGTTGCGGCGGTTCATAAATCAGTCCGGGTAAACAAATTCGTTCAGATTGAAGATGACGCGGCACATCTGTTCGAGTGTCGACGTTTTCAGGAATTCCACCATCGCTTTGGTCTCCGCGGAAGTGGGAGGGCGGGCCAGCGCCCGCCGGTACGCGCGATCGATGGTTTTGGCAGGGTCGGCACCGGCTCCCAGGCTGTCCGCGAAGTATTTCGCCTGGCGGTTCACGAACTCTCCGTTGAACAGCGTCAGGGCTTGAGTGGCGACGGACGTATTAAGGCGTTTCGGCGAACTACGGGCAGTGTCGCAAAAATCGAGTACCTCCAGCATCGGCACCACCATGGATCGTTTAATGAACGCGTAGATTGTGCGGCGTGATGCTTCCCCTTCTTCCGAATTGGTCCAGATCTTGTCCGGATCGCTGCTTCCCTCCAAGGCCGCTTTGGGCACGAAGGGATACATGCTCGGCCCGTACATTCTGGAATTCAGCCTGCCGCTCACGGCCAGCATGGAATCGCGAATCGCCTCTACCTCAAGCCGTGTGTAGGGGAAGCGCCACAGCAACAGGTTGTCCGGGTCTTCGGCCGAGTAAGCCGCATGGCGCTGTTTGCTCATGCGGTACGTGTTGCTCTGCAGGATCAGCCGGTGAAGTTTTTTGACGGACCAGCCATTGTCCACAAACCAGTTGGCGAGAAAGTCCAGGAGTTGGGGGTGGGTGGGCTTTTGGCCCATGACACCGAAATCGCTCGGCGTCCGTACCAAACCTTCTCCGAAATGAAATTGCCAGATGCGGTTGACGATGATTCGCGCGGTCAGGGGGTTGTCCGGACCAACCAGCCACTTTGCCAGCGCGAGCCGCGGCTTATCGAAGACGGGCTGGGATTTCACGAGCACCTGGGGAATGGCGGGCTGCACTTCCGGTCCCGGATTTAAGGCACTGCCGCGGATGAGCAGGAAAGTACGCGGCACCGGCTTCGTCTCTGAAAAGAAGTATCCCAGGGGAACGTCGGGCGTGGCGGCGCGCAGATCACTGAGTCGGGCTTTGAGCTCCTGAGCTTCGTCTTTGGAACCGGCCTTTTGCGCGGCAGCCATGCGGGTCTCCAAGGCATCCACTTTGGCCATATGTTCCCGATACGCCGCATTCTGTTCAGGTCTACCGATGGGTAGAGCGAGCTCGGTGCGTCCCTTCCGCGGGCGCTCCAAGCCGTTAAACACCGCCACCATGCTGTAGTAATCGTTCGCCGTTACGGGTTCGAATTTATGGTTGTGGCAGCGCGCACAGCCTAGCGTCAAGCCGAGATAGACCTGCGAAGTGGTGCTGACGATATCATCGAGCTGATCGAAACGATCGGTTTTCGGATCCGCGGGCTCGTCATCCCATGGCCCGAGCCGGTTGTAACCGGTGGCGATCAGGGTCTCGGCGGATGCGTCAGGGAGCTCATCGCCGGCCAGTTGCTCTAACGTAAACCGGTCGAAGGGCTTGTCGTCGTTGAAGGCACGGATTACGTAGTCCCGATACCGCCAGGCAGAAGGCTTCGTGGCATCGCGCTCGTAACCGTTCGTCTCCGCAAAACGAACCAGGTCGAGCCAGTGCCGCGCCCATCGCTCTCCATAGGTCGGCCGCGAAAGAAGATCGGCTGCGAGCCGGTCAAGATCGGGGTTTTTGAGAAAGGCATTCTGCTCGTCCGGCGTAGGCGGCAGCCCCGTGACATCCAGATAGATACGCCGCATCAATTGCCGCGGGGTAGCGGCAGCGGAGGGTTTCCACTTACGGGCTTCGAGCTTCGCCAGTACAAAGGCATCAATGGAATTGCGAACCCAACCGGCGTTTTTCACCGCGGGCACGGGGATTGGACGCCGCGGCTGAAACGCCCAATGATCCCGCGCCGACTTCTTGGGCGGCTCCGTTGCAACCTCGGCTCCCTCAGGCCATACCGCGCCCTGATCGATCCATGTGGAGATGCCGTCGATCTGCTCCGCGGAAAGGCGAGGACCGCTGGGAGGCATCACGGTTTTCGGATCAAGACCGGATATGTACTTCACCAGCAGACTGTCCCTGCTGTTGCCCGGAACAATAGCCGGGGCGCCGGACCCGCCGCCGCGCATGGCATCGGCTCTGCGGTCGAGCCGCAGTTCGCTCATATGCACTTTGCCGCCGTGGCACGGATAGCAGCGCTCCGCAAGGATCGGCCGCACGTCACGAAAATAATCCTGCGCCGTCAGCGTGAGCGTGGACAGTAGTAAAAGGGAGGCTCGTTTCACGGTGAATCCTGACGCACCATCGAGTGTACCGCTTGTAGACCAAGGGCAAACAAATTGACGGGGACGAGTGGCCATCCTAGTATGGACGGAGAGGAAGATTGATGGATGTTACCGATGTAAGAACAGCGATCCAGCACGGTAACGCCGTCCGGTTGGAACAGTTGCTCGCTGAAGACTCCGCACGAGCCAACCAGATGATCGAGTGGGGAAAAGCGGGAGAACTCCGGACTCATCCACTGCACTATGTTTCCGACATGCTTTTCGAGGGCACGTTGGAAAAAGGGAAGGAGCTTGCCCTGATCGACGTTCTTCTGGCTGCCGGCGCCGACTGTAACCATCAGGCTTCGAATGGCGAAACGCCGCTGATCGGCGCCGCCAGTCTCGGGGCGGAGGAAGTGGGCCTGAGGCTTCTCGATAGCGGTGCGCGGCCAGACTCCACTGGAAGGGTTGGAGAAACGGCACTTCATTGGGCGGCGTTTCTCAGCCTTCGCCGGCTGGTCACCCGTCTCCTCGAGAAAGGCGCTGAATTGGATGTGAAGGACGTCCGATACAATGCGTCCCCTCTGGGATGGGCGATCCACGGACGGTTCCACCCCCCGCCGGGCAGCCAGGGTAACCACCAGGAAATTGTGGCGCTGCTTGTGGGCGCCGGAGCGAAGGTCGAGCCCCAGTGGCTCTCAGACGAGCAGGTTCGTGCAGACTCCGGAATGCTGGCCGCCCTAGGTGCTCACGGCTCGGATACGCCCGGTTTCGAGATTCCGGTTCCCCAGCCTCGCAAACTTTGACCGCAATTGCCGGAGTGTAGACGCGATGGAATATCCTTTAATCTGATTGCATGATGGATGTCGAAATTTTCTGGACAGCGGTTTTGGAGCGCGATGCCGCACGGAACGGGTGCTTTCTGTTTGGCGTCATGACTACGGGCGTGTACTGTAAGCCCTCCTGCCCGGCGCGGCGCCCGTTGCGCAGGAACGTGCGTTTCTATCTCACGCCGGAAGCCGCGGAGCGCGATGGCCTGAGGCCGTGTCTGCGATGCCGTCCGTTGGAAACGGATGACCGTTTTGCCGGTTTATGCGCCTATCTTCGCGAGAGCTGCGAGGAATCGCTCACGTTAGAGGACTTGGGCAAGCGCATGAACTTGAGTCCTTATCACCTGCAACGGGCGTTCAAACGCTCTGTCGGAGTTACTCCCAAACAGTATCAGGATGCCTGCCGCATGGACCGATTCAAGCAGCATCTGAAAGACGGAAAGTCCGTAACAGATGCGATTTACGAAGCCGGCTACGGATCGCCGAGCCGCTTGTATGAACGATCTTCCGCCGGCTTGGGAATGACGCCGGGGCTGTATCGCAACGGCGCCCCACAAGTGAAAATTACATATTCCATTCACCAGACCGTGGCCGGATGGATGCTGGTGGCGGCAACGGAATGCGGCCTTTGCATGGTGGAGCTTGGAGACTCCGAGGAGGCGCTGAAGCACACTCTTCGAAAGGAGTTTCCACGCGCGACTCTCTGCACGGATGGGGCTCCTCAGAAGTGGGTGGAAGCCTTGCAGCGGCATCTCGAAGGCACGCAGCCCGAGTTATCCCTGCCGTTGGATGTCCGGCTTTCCGCCTTCCAGGCGCACGTTTACGATTACTTGCGAACAATCCCTTACGGGGAGACGCGTTCTTACGGCGAGGTAGCGGCCGGTCTGGGCCGTCCCTCCGCCGCCCGAGCCGTGGCCCGTGCGTGCGCGGCAAATCCGGTGGCGCTTGCGGTGCCGTGCCATCGGGTGGTGCGGGGTAACGGAGATCCGGGCGGCTATCGATGGGGAATGGAACGGAAGCAATCGCTGCTCAATAAAGAACGCGAGAAGCGGTTATCCTGATTCCATGAGCGTACCTGCCGATACGATTTGTGTTCACCTCCGCTATTCCGACTGGGCCTCCCGCCGTTTAGTAGAGGCGGCTTCCACCCTCACCGAAGAGGAATTGACTCGGGATTTCAAGCACTCCGGCAAAAGCGTCCTCGGCACTCTGGCTCATACGTTTGCCGCGGACCGCGTTTGGCTGGGCCGAATCCAAGGCAATCCCCCGGCTTGTTTCCTGGATCCTGAAAAGGACTTGAAGCTATGCGTGCTACAGGAAGAGTGGCCCGCGCTGGCCGGAAGGTGGGCGGAATGGGGACGGGGATTAACGGATGACTCGGCGCGCGAGCTGCTGTCGTATAAGGATATGAAGGGAAACGCGCATCAGACGCCGGTGTGGCAGGTTGCGCTGCATGTGGTAAATCATGGCACCCATCACCGCGGACAGGTGTCCGCGATGTTACGGGCGATGGGATACACACCGCCCCCCACCGACCTGATTTATTTCTACCGGGAGTTCCACTCATAGCTTAAGGTGGGATTTCGCGTCGCATCGCCGGGCAATGTATACTCAGCACCATAAGAGGGCTTTGATTCATGTCTACCACCGCGACCGCTCCCCCGATCGATATACGCGCAACGATTCAGCAGCCGCCGCCACGTAAAGTCGACGAGCGTCTGGTCAGTCTGGACGCGTATCGCGGGTTCATCATGATCCTGCTGGCGTCGTCCGGCTTCGGGTTGCAGGCTTTGCGAAACTATCCGGGCTGGGCCTGGCTCGCCGGTCAGGTGGAGCATGCGGCCTGGGAAGGCTGCACCTTCTGGGACCTCATCCAGCCGGCGTTCACCTTCATGGTCGGGGTCGCCATGCCCTTCGCATTTGCCCGGCGAATGGCGCAAGGGGCGACCACTCGGGAATTGTTCCGGCACGTGGCTTGGCGGTCGCTAATATTGATTGTTCTCAGCAACATCTTTTCCAATTGGGGCTCCACCAAAGGGCTCAGTTTCCAGCTCATCAATGTGCTTTGCCAGATCGCGTTCGGATATGTGGTGTGCTTTCTCATCACCCGCATGCGGTTCGCCTATCAGGTCGTTGCCGCAGTGGTGATGCTGGGCGGCTACTGGGCGCTGTTTGTAATGTTCCCGGGACCGCAGGGTCCGTTTTCACAGACAGGCAACATCGGCGCGGTGATTGACCTCAAGGTGCTGGGGTACAATTATTCCGGCTACTACACAACGATCAACTTCATCGGCAACGCGGTCACGATTCTTTTCGGCTGCTGGGCCGGTGCGTTGTTGCAGAGTTCAAAGCCGCATGCGTACAAGCTGAAGGTACTCCTGTTATGCGCCGCCTGGGGTTTCGCGCTGGGTCTGGCGCTGCAGCCGCTGAATCCGATGGTGAAGCGCCTCTGGACCGGCTCGTTTACTTTCTTCAGCGCCGGGTGGGTGATCCTGATGCTGGCCGCCTTCTACTGGGTGATTGAAGTCAAGAAGCACAAGAACTGGACCCTTCCGTTGGTTGTGGTGGGCATGAATTCGATCTTCATTTACTCGCTGGGGCAAATCGGGATCAAAGGCTGGCTGGATCGCGGGCTGCGAGCTTTTACGGGGAATTTCAGCTTTCTCGGCGATCTGGGCGCCATCCCGCAGCAAATCGTGGTGGTGGCCGTCATGTGGTACCTCTGCTACTGGCTTTACCAACGCCGGATCTTCTTCAAGATTTGAGCGGCCCGTCAGGTTGACCGCCTGGTGACGCCAGGTACACGCCACCTTCCCCAAGGCTACGTTTACGATTATTAGGGAGGCTTGGTCAGTTAGCGGAGAGAGAACGGGAAGAGTCTTACGAAGAGCCGGGTCAATAGAAGTAAGGAAAGTTACTGAATGCGCATCCGGGTACGCTCATTCGTGACCAGCTCATCGAAGATGGCTAGCACCCGCTTGCGGTATTCATAGACGCGATAAAGAGTATCCTTGAGGCCGTCCTTGCGATAGTGGCGATTCCATTTATCCAATGTTTCCTTGGGGATATCGATATCTTTGCGAATGTCGTCGGCCGAGTGGCCGCGCAGGAACAGCCCGTAGAACATGGCGGCTTCCCGGCGCATGGCCATCGGATCGAAATCATCGTAAGGTCGGGGCATCATGTACTCCCAGTTTTTCAGTCCCGAAAAATGCAAGTATAAACACTGCTTTCCCAACAGGCAAGAGTGGCTTCACGAATCTTCGGCAAATTCCTGCCGGGACATGAGAGATGGTCTGCATGCAAACAAGGATTAGTTGCGGATCGGACGTGAGAGGGGTACGCTACTCATCATGAAGAGATTTAGTGTACTGATCTCATTATCGTCCGGTTTTGCTTTTGCGGCTAGCTGGAACGGCACCCTGGTGGACGTGATGTGTAAAGGGAAAGACATTGCCAATCATACGCGGCAATGCGCCGTTTCTTGCGCCAAGGGCGGTTATGGGCTGGTTCTTTCCGACGGCAAATTCGTCAAGTTGGACGAGACCGGCAATTCCATGGCGTTATCCAAATTGAAAACCTCCACCAAGGATAAAGATCTGAAAGCAAAGATCACCGGCACCCTCGACGGAGATGTGATCAAAGTGGAGGCGATTGAGCTTCAATAAGCGCATTTTTTCTCAGCGCTACCCATAGTTCGAAGATCGGCGGATTCTCGAGCCAGGTGAGCATCCACAGCACCATTTCCTCTTTTTGGCGGCGCTTCGGCAGGTCCACCTTTCCATTGCGAGCCGCTAGTTTGGCGTGATCCTTTGCCTCAATGACGGCTGCCCGGCATTCCTTCGGATGATCGCGGTATTCCTGGGCGAGTCCCAGCAGGGTCCGCTCCAGTTGCTGGAAATCCTCCTGGCGGACGCCCTCCACCAGGGGTGCCAGGGGAACGTCGCATTCCCGCAGCAAATCGTGAAATGCGCGGGCACTGACGCTTTCCAGTTCGCGCCGCAGGGCCGAGGCGATTTCGGGGTCAATCAAGGCGGGTTTGTTCCGTTCCAACCATGCGCCGACCAGCGCGCGATTTTTGTCATTTTTGCTGGCCACGGCGGTACTCCGCGACGGCACGATTATGAGCTTCAATGCCAGCGCTGAACACGTGCCCGCCGGAGCCGTCGGCCTTGGCGACAAAGAAGATATAGTCCGTCTGGGCCGGACGCAGCGCCGCCTCCAGTGCTTTCGTCCCAGGATTGGCAATGGGGCCGGGCGGAAGACCGGCATGCTGATAGGTATTGTAGGGATTTGTATGGTCCAGATCGGAGCGGAAGATTTTGCCACGATAGCGGCCTTCGCGCAATGCGGCGTAGATCACGGTGGGGTCGCAATCGAGTTTGATGCCGCGCTCGAGCCGGTTGACGAATACCGACGAGACCATGGGGCGCTCCTCGGCTACGGCCGTTTCCTTCTCCACCAGCGAGGCCAGCGTCACCAGGCGTAGGACATCCTTGGATGGACCGTTCAATGCCTTCCAGGCGCGCCGGAACCGTCCGGTCATGTTCTCGCACAACTGGACCGCGGTGGTGTGCTTGGTCAGCCGGTAGGTGGCGGGGAACAGAAATCCTTCCAGGGAAGGAGCCTTAGGGGCAAGGTCGCGGATCAACCCGGGATTCATGGCGGTTTTGCGGAAATCTTCAGCGGCGATGAGCCGCTTTTCTTCCAGCAGTTCGCCGATGTCGAACAGGTTACTGCCTTCGGGAATGGTCACTTCATAAAAAAAGATATCGCCGCGCGCGAGACGATCGAACACGCCGAATACGCTGGCCGGCTGCGAGAAGCGATACTCTCCCGCCTGCAAAGCTGCCCTGGGGCGCATTGCGCGGACGGCCGTGAAATACCATGGAGAGCGGATCACGCGGGCATCTGCCAGCAATTCAGCAATTTTGAGCGTTCCCGACCCGCGCGGTATGTCGACCAGCACCTCCGCACCGAACTCGCCGTAGGGCGCGCTGAGCGGCAGGAGCAACGCGAGGCCGCCGCCTATTCCCAGCAGCAGCAGCAAAATCAGCTTACCGAGTTTACCTATTCTTCTCCGGGCCACTCGTTCGCTCCTGGTAAAGCATCCAGATAACTTTGCAAAATCAACACAGCGGATAGCCGGTCGACGGCCTTGGCACGCTTTTCCTGGCTGATCCCGCTCGAGCGCAGCACGCGATTCGCCTCGACCGTGGTCAGCCTCTCGTCCCACAGTTGTACCGGCAGGCCGCACCGTTCTTCCAACTGCCCGGCAAATTCGCGCACCAGGGCTCCCTGACGGCTCGCGTCGCCGCTCATGTGCAGCGGGTCCCCCACCACAAACAGGCTGACTTCATGTTCCGCCGCCAGCCGCTGCAGGATCGCCAGATCCGTACGGAGGTTCCTGCGCTGCAGCGTTTCCATTCCCTGCGCCGTAATCCCTAAAGGATCGCTCAGTGCCAGGCCGATGCGGCGCAGTCCCACATCCAGTGCAAGGATTCGTTTCATTCCGTCGTTTTCATTATAGGGTGGTCATGCTAGATTAGCGTTAAGCGCCCGCCTCGGCCACGCCCGGAAACATAAAACAGTGGAGCTGCTCACAACCTCATTGGCGGTCCGGAAGCCAAAAGTCTCGGGGAACTTCCTAGCGGGACTTGTGGCAGTGATCGCCCTGCTCTACTTTGGACGTATTTTCTTCATCACCGTGACCATAGCGGTAATTCTTGCGTTCATCCTGGACCCGCTGGTGGGCTTGTTCATGAGAATGCGCATACCGCGCGGGCTGGCCAGCTTCTTCACCTGCAGCCTGGCACTGCTGGTGGTATATTTTTCCGTGCTGGCGTTTTACACGCAGTCTGTGGGGCTGTTGGCGGACCTCCCCGCCTACAGCCAGCGCATCAATGAAATGGTGGACGGCGTGGTGAGCCGGCTGGAATCGACGGAACGCTCGATCAACGATCTGATGGTACCCAAGCGGCTGCAGCGGGACGGCAAAACGGCGCAGATTATCAGTAATTCCCCCGCGCCGCCGAACAAGGCCGCTTCAAAGCGGCGTTCGGCCGAGCCGCCGGCCGCCGTTGCCCCCACCGTGCAGGAGGTCCGGTTAAGCCAGGAGCGGGAGCCGATTGTCAACATGATCTATGCTTACCTGCGCACGTTCTACGACGTGTTGCTGATGGCGTCCTTCGTGCCGTTCCTGGTCTACTTCATGTTGAGTTGGCGGGATCATTTGCGCCGCAGCTTCCTGCACATTTTCGAAGGTGCGGACCGCATGGTGGCGGGGAAAAGCTGGGAAGGCATCGCCGACATGGCCAGGGCCTATGTGGTGGGTAATTTTATTCTTGGCATGCTGCTGTCGGTGGTCAGCTCGATTCTGTTCTGGGGCGTGGGCTTGCCGTTCCCCTTGCTGATTGGCCCGATCAGTGCCTTTCTCAGCCTGATTCCGTATGTCGGCTTGCCGTTGGCGCTGATCCCGCCGTTTTTTGCGGCGCTGCCGATTCATACCAAAGTCGGCTTTTACCTCATCACTGGAAGCACAGTGGCGTTTCTGCATTTGCTCGCTTTGAACCTGCTTTACCCGAAGCTGGTGGGCGCGCGGGTGCACCTGAATCCGCTGGCGGTGACCCTTTCCCTGATGTTTTGGGGGACGTTGTGGGGAGCCGCCGGGTTGGTATTGGGGATTCCCATCACCGCCGGCATCAAGGCGGTGTGCGACAACGTGCGGGAGCTGGAAGCCTAC
>DATLCW010000101.1:0-13141 GCA_035526195.1 Bryobacteraceae bacterium | reverse complement strand
AGAACGGCAGTTATTTTCGCAGTGGTTTCCTTGACGTTCCAACAGCCGCGTTTCAGCAGGGAGACTTCTCAGCACTTTCCAAGCAGCTCGTCGATCCATCCAGCGGCGCTTCCTTCGCCGGAAATAAGATCCCTCAATCGCTGATGTTCCCGGGCAGCGTGTGGTTGCAGAGTAAGTACTGGCCCCTGCCCAATGCAGGCGCGCCGGGTGCTCTCGCGCTGAATTACGCCGCCACAAACTCCGCATCCTGGTTTGTTCAGCGCTGGTACTTACGCGGTGATCACCAGATCACTCGAATGAACCATCTCTCTTTCGGCTACACCCGCTTTACCGAGGCTAATATCAAGGGTAGCGGCGTCTGGACGGGCGGATTGGTGTCCAAGGTGCCCGATGGAGGCGCAAACATCTACACCAGGTTCAACCAGAACTTCATTCTTACCGACACGCACACCTTCAGTCCCACAAAGCTCAACGAGCTCCGGCTGAGCTTGCAGTATTACCAGCTGCCGGGACAATATTCGGTCCGCGGGAAGACCATCCTTGATGGCGCCGGCATCAAGGGGGTCACGCTGGACTTGCCAGGCACGCCAAGAATCGATATTAACGGCTTTTCCGGCATGTGGGGCGGAGCCGGCGGGGGCCATTACACAGCCGAGGAAACGGTGAATGCACGATATCAGTTGATCGACAACTTTACGTTAATCCAGGGCCATCACAGCTTCAAGTTCGGGACCGATCTGCGCCGCCTCGACGGAAAGTCTTGGACGCCCGGAGGGTGGGCGGGCGCCTATAATTTCGATGGCCGGTTCACTGGCTTCTCCTGGGCTGATTTCCTGCTCGGGCTGCCTTCGACCACCTCGCGGTTCACGCCGCGTCCACCGGTATACCGTTACAATTGGAACTACGCTTTTTACTTTCAGGACGACTTCAAGATTTCCCCGCGCGTCACACTGCAATACGGGGTGCGTTATGACAACACGACTGTGCCTGTGGATAAAACCGGTGCTTATTTCAACTTCGACCCGGCGACAGGAAACATCGTGGTGCCCGATGATTCCGCCCTACGTCTGGTAAGCCCGGCGTTCCCGTCCACAATCAAGATAACGACCGCTTCCCAGGCGGGCTTTCCAAAGCACCTGTTAAGAGGAGACAAGGGGCGACTGAGCCCGCGTGTCGGAATTGTTTTTCGCCCCTTTAACAACGCCAGCACCGTGGTTCGGGCGGGCTATGGCCGCTTCTCGATTTATTCTTATGGGTTGAATACTGGAGGACCTTTCGCGCTGACTGAAAACTTTGTAAACCAGATCACGAATGGCGTACCGGTGCTGACCCTGAGCGATCCCTTCCCCAGAGTCGGGGTGCCTCCGGCGCAAAGCACTACGGGGATCAATCCGAACTTGAGAGACGCCGCATTCACACAGTGGAATCTGAGCGTAGAGCGCGACATTGGCTTCTCCACGGCGCTACGGCTCAGCTACCTCGGATCCAAGAGTTCCTTCCTGCAGTACTCGCGGGAAATCAACCGGCCTCCCGCGAGCACGATTCCGTTTGCGGCATCGCGTAATCCTTACCCGGCGTTCCAGTCTGTGACTTACACGGATAATGGTGGAAACGCCACCTATCATGGCTTACAGGTGCAGGCAACGCGACGTTTCATGAAGGGATTGTCGTTAGATGGCGCCGTCACCTACCACAAGGAATTGACTGACTCGCACAACGAAGGCTCTTACTTTGACATGGGGCTCAACGATCCCTTCAACCGGGCATCCAACAAAGGACCTGCGACCGGTTTACCTATGCCCTTTCAGTTCAACTTAAACTATCTCTACGAATTGCCTTTCGGACGCGGGCGGCAGCACATGTCGCAGGCTCCGGCGATCATTAACCATGTCTTGGGAGGGTGGGACATCAGCGGATATGTCGCTGCTTACTCCGGGCGCTGGTTTTCTGCCGCTTACTCAGGGAGGGACATCTCGAATGCGAACATTTTAAGCGGACGCCCGGACCGCGTTTGCAATGGGAATCTGCCGTCTGGTCAAAGAACCAATGAACGTTGGTTCGACAGCGGCTGCTTCGTGGTTCCGGCTGCGGGTGTAGGCCGTTTCGGAAATGCAGGGATGAATACGATCCAAGGCCCTGGCGCTTGGTTTTACAACATGGGAGCCTATAAACACTTCTCGATTTATGAGCGTCTGAAGTTTCGCGTGGGAATGACCGCAATCAATCTGCTGAATCATCCCGTTTGGGATCAGCCGAGGACGAATATTTCCGCAACAAACGTCGGGACGCTTGGCATGCTGCCCAGTCTGATGAACTTTCCTAACTTGCGAACCATCAGGCTGAACTTATTGCTGGAATTCTGAAGCGGCTCCGAGGCTCGGCGATGTGCCGCTGGAAGCAGAGAGACGCGCGTCGCGGCATCAGTACTGGCGCCGACTGCCGCGATTATGGGCAGTGCGCGAGTGGTCCTCCAAACTGCTGCCCGCGGGCGAGCCCATCCCCTGTTTCCGCTAATGCTCCACGAGTGTGATGTGGCTTGCTTTTCCGCGCGTGCCGCGGCAGATACAATGGCCGAAGGACCGAAACCCCGCCTCCGCTGGCCGCCTATCTGCGAAACCTCTCCAATCCAGGAATGATCCTGAGATGAGTTTGGTTGACAGGTCACGACAAGGTCTGCGACAATTCTCCCACAAACAGCCTGAGGCTTCAGAGAGCCTCGACCTGTTGCGGGAGGTGGGTATGCGAATTTGCCTGGAGCCATTCGGGTGGAGGCCCGGCGCGGCTGCCGCACTCCCATCGAGTGCCGATTGTTTGAATATCTTTTGGATCCGGTCTGGCTGTGGCCAGCTGGATTTGACAACGCGCGTTGAAGACGTGAGGGCCCACCAACTGATTTTCCTCAACTCCCCGGGCGCTCTGAGCGTCCGCGACGAGATCCAAGGTGTGCGCGTTCAAGTGGACTGGGAATGTGTGCCTGACTTATCTGGGGGTGGCGTGCCGAAGTCGTTCCGGCAATTCCTCAAATGGCTTTGTGGAAACACCCTCTCGATTCACTTTCCGAAAGGCAGGCACGCCGAAGTTGAGTGGCTTCTCGACCGGGTGATGCGGGAGGACCGTTCGCGCCCGGAGTTGTTCTGGACGTCCGTGCGGCTGATGCTTGATGAGTTTCTGCTATTGTGCTACCGCCAGTGGGCCTACAAGGAAAGCGAGACGGAAAAAGTCTACACGTCTGTCGAAAGCGTAGTCCATACCCTGCGGGACTACATCGACGCCCACTATCGCGAGAAGATCGGATTGAAGCGCCTTTCGGATCGCTCCGGGTACGCTCCGTCGTATCTCAGTAGCACTTTTCACAAAGTCACGGGTCAGTGCGTGGTGGAGTACATTACGCACAAGCGGATGGAACACGCCAAACACCTGCTCGCAACCAGCGGACTCAAGGTAGTCGAGGTCTGTCTGGCGTCGGGTTTCAATGATCTGGCGCACTTCAACCGGATGTTCCGCCGAATCGTCGGGGTAACTCCCAGCGAGTTCCGGCACGGGCCCTCGATGCATCAGTCGCCTTCGGTGCTCGAACTACCCCCGCGCCAGACGGCGGCACGGCCCGAACCCGTGAAGACAGGATTGCGGCAGTTCTATGTGCCGGTGACGACAGGTCGTACGTGGGAAACCACCATCGCCTGCTAGAGAGTTTACTCCGTTCCAACTGGAAGGTCGGTGTCGCTGGTCACGTCACGAGGAACGCTATCACCGCACCCGATACCGCTCGACAGCATCCATGTCCAGTTCGACGCCGAGCCCTGGAGTATTCGGTACCATCGCCATGCCCTCCTCCACACAAATCGGCTCGACAGTCAGGTCGTCCTCGCGGTGTCGATTTCCGATAAGGTCGCTGGGCAGCGTACACCCCGGCGCTGCGGCGCAGGCGTGCAGGTGAGCCATATCGAGGATTCCCAGTTCCATGCGCGAACCATGCCAGACCGGGCAGCCCGCCACCTCGCAGAGCCGCGCGCACCAGACAAACTCTGTCGGGCTACCCATGCTGAGATTGTAGAAATCCGCCGCGTCCCGGCGGAGGGCTTCCAGCAGTGGCCGCGCGGTGAGCAAGTGGAGTGCAATTGGAACGCGGAGCTTCTGGCGCAGCAGGACATACCAATCGAGACGATCCTGGGGAACCGGACTCTCAAAGATGATGTTCCTATGCTCCGCCAGTTCGTTGTCGATCTGCATCGCTCCGGCCGGATTGTAGAAACGCTCATTGGGGTCGAGAACAACGCCGCCTCCCGGAAGATGTTCTTCGATGGCGGCCACCCGCTCGGCGATCGGGTCAGTTAGCGTGCACTTGATCTTGATCCCCCGGTAACCCTGTTCGAAAGCATTGGCGGCGCGCCGGGCCGTATCTTCCACCGTGCAGCGGCCCATCCAGTAATCGATTGCCACGCGCTCTCGGCACTTGCCTCCCAACAACTGATGGACCGGCACTTCCAAAACCTTGCCCACCAGATCGAGCAGGGCGACTTCGAACGCGTAGGCAGCTTCATTGGCAGGCAGTGGAAGACGCTGCCAGGGTAGATCGCGAATATTGAGGCCGTGAACCGCCTTCGCGCACGCTTCCACGGATACCTGAGATTCACTCCGCCCGGTCTCGCCGACGCCAGTGTGGCCGGAACTGGCCTGAAGCCGTATGATCCATTTGTGCCCGCGGTCGAACAGCGGCAAGGAAGGATCATGGCGCTGGAGAGAATCCTCAATACCGGGACTGTTTACCGTGTCCGGACGGCACGGTACTACCACTTTCCAGAACTGGACTTTCGTGATTGTGAGCGACATGAATCCGCCACCTTCTTTCTCTACAACCAATAACAAAATGGGACGGCGGGAACTACGTCATTCTTTTCGCCACGGCTGCGTTTCTTCTGCGGGTTCGCAAGAAACGCCAATCCGTACGTTAGATTGCTCTAGCCGGCGGGCAAGTATCTTGCGATTCTGGAGTGCCACCCGATGAAGCTGCTGAGCAAACCCAACGCAACCCGGCATCTCTTCTTTATCTTCAGCCTCGCGGCGATCCAGGGATTGACCCTGAATCTTATGCCGGTGATGTTCCGGCCCCTGGAGCAGGCGTTTCACATCAGCTTAGCCGAGCAGGGTCAGTTGCAGTCTCTGTTCTTTGCAGGGGCGGTGGTGGCGCTCCTGGCGTCCGGCTGGGTCACGGAGCGAATCGGGATTCGGCGCTCGGGTTTTCTGCCCGCCCCACTGCTGGCGGCAGGGATGATCACGTTCGGCATGGCTCCCGGATTCTCCTGGTCGCTCATCGGAGCCGGAATGATAGGCCTCGGCAACCAATGGGTATTGGCGGTGAACAGCGCGGTGATCACGGCGGGTTTTCCAGAAGCGCGCAGCAAGCTGTTCATGTGGGTTGCGGCGGCGTTTGCGGCCGCAGCGTCGGTGAGCCCGCCGGCACTGGGGTTCGCGTTGACGCACTTCGGCGAATGGCGCTCGGTGTTTGTCGGCGGCGGCATCGTCATCGGTGTGGCCGGGTTCCTCCTGGACCGGTTGCTGGGATCGCATTTGGCTTCAGTTCCCGTTCCCAAAGAGCCGGAACGGGCGTTGCCGTCGCGTGAACTTCTCCTCAGTCCGACACTTTGGCTGATCGGCTTTTTGGTGGTCCTGGATCAGATAGCCGCGGGCGCAATCGTCTCCTGGACTCCGCGCCTTCTCCAATTGCGTTATCAGGCCACCGATCAGCAGGCAAGCTACGTGCTCAGCCTGCAGGCTATCGGCGTGTTCGCGGGCCGCGTTTTCCTTGGAAGTCTCATCGCCGGCAGGTTTACCGACCGCACCATCCTGGCTATCTGTTATGGTCTGGGGATGCTTATCTATGGTGTGCTCCTGGCGGGAAACGACCTTGTTGCCGCCCTGGTGTTAATGACGGTGGTGGGTGCCCTGCTGGCGGCACAGGCGCCGACTATCTATTCCATCACCAGCCGCAAATTCGCTGCCCGCGCGGCGGTGGCCGTGCCCCTGGTAGATATGATTGGCAGCTTCGGGGGAATCTTTACGCCCACGCTGATCGGCATGCTCGCCGACCGGCTCGGCCATCTCGACCGGGCCATCTGGTGGGCGCTGGTCGCCGGCCTGCTTCTTTCACTGATCACTCTGGTCTGGCAGTATGCCGACCGTTTGCGCGGCGACACCGAATGACCGAAACAGGTCTGCTTCTGTTTCCGTGGGATCTCGAACGGGAAGGCATCGACCCTGTGATGAGGTTCGCCGCGGACAGCGGGATCCGGACGCTATATCTCGCGTCTTCTTACCACGCCGGGCGCTTCCTGCACCCGCATGGTCCGCAGCCTCTTGTCTACACGCCGGAAGACGGTGTCGTTTACTTTCACCCCCGCCATGAGCGCTACGGGCTGATGAAACCTCGCGTTGCGGCGATGGCGCGTGACGTCGACTGGCTGGAAGCGCTCGGCTCCCGGGTGGACAGGTACGGGCTGCGGCTGGCGGCCTGGGCCGTATGCCTCCACAACACCCGGCTCGGGCGGTTGCATCCGGACGCGGTCGTGCGTAACGCGTTCGATGATCCGTACTGGTACGCCTTATGTCCCAGCCATCCGGCGGTTCAGCACTATCTCGAACTGCTGATCGCGGACCACGCCCGTTATCCGCTAGCAGCGATTATCATCGAGGCGTTTCGCTACATGGATGCAGTTCACGGCGAGCACCACGAGCGTTGGTCCGTCCCGCTGCCAAACCTCGAGCGCGCGCTATTGGGATTGAGCTTCGCGCCAACCGATCTCCTCGAGGCTTCGCATTCGGGAATCGACGGACCGCGCGTCAGGCAGATCGTTCGCGAACACTTGACCCTCTTCTTTTCGGCCTATCCGGAGCTGCCCACCGGCATGCCCCTTAGCGTTCAGGAGTTCGAAGACCGCCAACCGGAGTTGCGAGCGTATCGCGAGTGCCTGGTGAAGATTCTCGACTCCCTGCTGGCGCGGGTCGCGGCCGGAGTGAAACAGACAGACATCGAACTGATCGGACAAGGATTGCAGGAGTTCAATATCACGTGCGCTCCGAATCATCCGTCTCTCGACGTGCTGATTCTCAGCGGCCTCCCGGCCTCGGGAAGGCCGCCGGGCAAGAAGGTTTATGAAGTCCTCCGCCTTGGTTTCGGGGAAATCGCCAGTCCCGGCCAAATGCGCGACAAGGTAGGCAGCGCTGCGCGGCAGAACGTCGATGGAATCCTCTTCTACAACTACGGAGAAACGCCGGCAACGGTGTTGCGCTGGCTGGGACCTGTCCTGCGCGGCGTGTGACCGCCCCAAAGTTCTGCACACTCTGTCGTAAAAAACGCGGAGATCCGTCCCGGGCTTGCCGGTAAACTCAAGTCGATGACTCATCGGCTTCTTTTCTTCCTCTTCGCAGCTGCTCTATCGTTGATGGGCCAAACCCGCAAGTTCTCCGACATGCTTTGGATCTGGGGAATTCCTGAAGGGATCGCCGCCTATGACATTGCGGCGGGCAAGATGTTGGACACGATGGACCCTGTCAAATTCGCCCAAGCCAGTGCGATCAGTAAGGCGCGGATCCTCGGCGTCTCAAACGTCGCCATGGCAGGAAACGGATTGCCAAACGACCTAAAGCAAGCCGAGGCGCTCAGTGCCGAAATCGCCGGGCTCAAACGTGTTGCCTGGGAGTTTGGTCCGGACAAGGGCGAGGGACCGCCGTTCCTCTACACGCAGAAGGTAGAAATCCTGAAAACTTTGCGAGCGAAGCATCGCCACATCGAAGCCGTGCTGATTGACGACATGCTGACCTCGCAGCGCAAGAAGGGACTCCGAGAAGAGCATATCGCTACGCTTCGCGAGCAGCTTGCCGTCAGCGTGCCGGGAATCAAGATGTGGGGCATCGTCTACACGATGAACCTGAAAGATCCCGTACTGCCGGCTTATTTGAAGCTGCTCGACGTCGTCAACCTCTGGACCTGGGACGCCGAAGAGATCCGCAACCTCGACGCCAACTTCGCCGCGGCGGAAAAGCTGGCTGCGGGCAAGCCGATCGTTCTGGGTCTCTACCTGTACGACTACGGCAAGAACCGGCAGATGCCGCGCGAGCTGATGCAACTGCAATGTGAGAAGGCGCTGGCGCTTGCCAGGCAGGGCCGGGTCCACGGAGTGATTTTCCTGCTGGTCAACAACGCGGCCGAGACGGTTGTGTGGACGCGCGACTGGATCCGGCGTGCCGCCGGCGAACGCGTGCCTTCGGCGAAATAAGGGGCCGGGTTTTCCGCCCGCTTCGCCGTCTTTCAATCCGGCACTCCGACCGCTACCGGCCGGCGGGAAGCGAGCGAAGCGTGGACAGCCTCTACCAACACCGCGGCGCGAAGTCCGTCAAGCCCGCTCACAAGTGGATCCCGGTCTTCGTGAATCGCCGAAAGGAAGTCCTCCAGCGCGGCTAACGTTCCGATCTCGTGAGCGGGAGTCGCGGGTTCGTCGATGCTCCGGCGGTTGTTGTCCAGTAACGCCGTGCGGCAGTGGTCGGTAATGACGGCCTTGCGGGCACCGTCCGATACCTCGAAAAACCACTTTGATGGATGCGCCCACTCGCCGCAGTCTGAGATAAGAAAGCTCGAGATCGCACCGTTGGAAAACTCCAGCGTGCCGGCAATCGCGTCGAATTCCACTTGCGTTCGCGACCGGAGCCGGTTGCCGATCGCGAAAACGGAGACCGGTTCGGCTCCCGCCAGATGACAGGCGAGGTCCAGGGAATGCGTCCCCAGATCCCCGAGAATGCCGCCCCCCTTTCGGGGGTTGACGTGATCGTGCCCATCCGGGAACGGGTCCATGCTTGTCTGCGCGAAGATCAGGACAGGGTGAGGCACGTGCGCCTTCACCGCCCGCACCGCGGGCGAGAACCGAAACTTGAGGTCGATCGCCAGCCGTGTGCCGTGGTCGCGGCAGACGCGCCGGATCTCGCGGCACTCATCGCTTGTTGGCGCCATCGGCTTCTCCAGAAAGACATGCTTCCCGGCACGGGCTGCCGCGCAGGCAAACCCGGCGTGACTGTCGGGGTGGGTGCAGATCAGGACAGCGTCCACGGCGGGATCGTCGAGCACGCGTTGAGCATCCTTGGTCGCGTACTCCCCGCCGAAGCGGTTTTGGAAATCCTGAGCGGCTTGCAGGCGCACATCCGCAGCGGCCCAAAGGCGCACACCAGGCAGGCGCGCGGCATTGCGCAGGTGAATGTCCGCGATGAAACCGCATCCGATGCAACCGAGGAGAAGTTCCCGGCTCATTACTCGGCTGTCTCCTGTTTTCGCAGGTGCCAGTCCTCCTGGAACAGGTTCATGTCCAGGGTTTCGTTGTACGGGTGTTTGCGCACCTCCTCGAGATTCAGGTCCATGCCGAGGCCCGGACGGTCCGAGATCTCGATGTAACCGTCCTTGCACTCGAGCGGGTGGGTCACCAGATCTTTCTCCCAATCGACGTTGAAATCGTGGAAGAACTCCTGGATATAGAAGTTAGGGGCGCCGGCGTCGATCTGTGCGCAGACCGCGGTGCCGATCGGACCCGCGGCGGCATGCGGGGCAATCACTCCATAGTGTGCGTCCACCATGTCGGCGACCTTGCGCGATGCGAGAATTCCGCCCAGATAGAAAGGCTCGATCTGAACGATTTGAATCACTCCGTGCCGCAACAGTTCGGCGACAGCGTGTTTTGAGGATAGGCTTTCGCCGGTGGCGATGGGGATCGAAACGGCTTTGGCGACTTCGATCGTGGCCTGAATGTTCTGGTGTGGTACGGGCTCCTCCAGCCATGCCGGTTTGAACTCCGCGAGCCGGTGCGCTATCCGGATCGCGCTCGAAACGCCGAAGCGCGAATGGGCTTCGATCATCACGTCGACCCGCAGCCCGACAGCGTCGCGCACCGCACGAACGATATCCACCGAAAGATCTTCCTCCCAGGGCGTCAGACTCCGCCAGCCAATGCCGAACGGATCAAACTTCAGCGCCGTGTACCCTCTCCCGACAACAGCCCGGGCACGTGCGGCAAAAGCCTCCGGTGTCCGCTCGCAACGATACCAGCCGTTAGCATAAGCTCGCAGCCGGTCATGGCAGCGGCCACCCAACAGGTTGTAAATGGGCTGACCAAGATACTTGCCGATCAGGTCCCAGCAAGCGATCTCAACAGCCGAGATCGCCGACATCTTGATCTGTGCGCCGTCCGCATAGACCTCGCGGCACAAGCGCGAAACCATGTCTTCAATGTCGAAGGGGCTTCTGCCGATGATCAGCGGTTTCAGGTCACGCAATGCACCTTCAACGGCGCGGTTGAGTTGCCCGAGCGATCCTTCGCCGATGCCGTGCAGGCCGTCATCGGTCAGGACCCGCACGAACAGCCACGTCTTCCATGGGTGGCCTACCAGATAGGTTTCCATGTCACGAATCTTCACGATTGCTCCCCTTTGCCGAGGTCGTCTTCGATCGCGATCAAACTCTCAATCAGTTCCGCTCCGCAGCGCTCGTGGTACAAGTCATACGGCAGAATCGGCGGCCGCGCATTGGTGGTTGAAAACAGGCCGCTCCGCTTGCAGTACCGCTTCAGGAACTGGACGGAGATGTCAATGTGCTGGTGGGACCAGGCAAGGTAGGGCACCACGCGGTCGAACAGCGTCCGTGCTTCGGCCCGGCGGCCGGCGTGGTGGAGCCGGTAGATGTGCACGAAGGGCCTGTTGATAGCTGTGGTATTAAAGGCGTGGACCCCGCGGTCGAGCGCTTCAATCATTTGCGGAATTGCCCATCCGGCGGACACATTCAGGGAGCCGCTCGTCGCTTCCAGGACCTGCGAGTATTTGACTCCTGCCGGGACCGTTTCCACTTTCAGACACCGAAAGGCCGGGATTTCCTCGAACATCCGCAAGATGAGGTCGAGCTTCATTCCATAGCCTGTCCAAGCGAGGTCCTGGATCATCAGCGTCTCTCCGGAAGTTGCGCCCAACTCGCGGAAAAAGTCGAAGATGGCGGCGTCGTGTTCGTTGAGCCGGGAGGGGACGCGGCAAAGAATGCCCGTGCAGCCGGCCTGAAGCGCGTGCCTCGCCAGATCGACACTATCGGCAAGTTGCTCGGAACTGCATCCGGCGATCACCTGGATCCGTTGGCCCACGATCGCGGTCACCAGTTCGATCATGCGCCGGCGCTCGGCGGGCGAGAGCTTATCGACTTCGCTTGCGACGGCCGGAACGATGCAGCCGGTAATCCCGTCGGCAATCCCTCGTTCCAGCAAACGCTCGAGTGACGGGACATCGATATCGAGGGCGTCGTCAAACGGAGTGTTAATGACAGGAACTATGCCGTGGAGGACGTAGCAGACTTTTGCGGCCATGGCTATTCATTCTCCTCCGGCCATGGTTCACCGGGCTTGTAGCCGCCGGGAGCGTCCTTTTGGATCACCGTTCGCATTCCATCGGAAAGCTTGTCCAGCCGGGCTGTTTCTTCGGACGACAGCCGCCAACCAACCGCTCCCAGATCTTCCTCGGCCTGCTCGGGCGTGTCTGCGCCGATGATTACTGAAGTGATCTCAGGCCTGGCCAGGCACCAGGCCAAGGTCACTTGAATCGGCGTCTTCTCCCGCTGCCCGGCGATGTCCACCAGGGCCGCGACAATGCGGTCTGCCCTCTTCGTCATTGCCGCCTGATAGTTGTAGGGGCCGAGCGCCCACGGCGTTCCCTGAGGAGGTGGTTGCCCGCGGCGGAAGCGGCCGGACAATAGCCCGATCGCCGTCGGCGCAAACACTGTGATGGAGATATTTCGCTCGGCACAGAATGGCATCAGTTCGTCTTCAATCCTGCGGTCGAGCAAATTGTACTGCACCTGATTGCACACGAACGCGGCTGACCCTGCCCGTCCGCTCAGGTACAACGATTCCCATAATTGCCAGGTGGGGAAACTGCTGCAACCGATGTGACGGACCTTGCCCTGGCGGACCAGTTCGTCCATCGCCAGCAGCGTTTCTTCCAGCGGAGTTTGCGGATCCGGGAAATGACAAAGGTACAGGTCGATGTAATCCGTTTGAAGCCGCTTCAGACTGGCCTCCGCCTGGCGCAGAATCGCCCGCTGTGACAGACCCCTGTCCCCGTCAATGGCGGCACCTACTTTTGTCGCGACGACAAATCTGTCCCGGTTTCCCTTAACCGCTCGGCCGACCAGTTGCTCGGAAAGGCCGTTACGGTAGGCATTCGCGCAGTCGAGGAAGGTGCACCCGAGGTCGGCGGCTTTCCGGATAGTGGCGATGCAGGTTGCCTCGTCCCCTTCGCCCCGAAAGGCGGTCCCGAGACACACACGCGAGACCGCGAGATCCGTTGGTTTGAGCTTGGCGTACTCCACGAACCCTTCATTCTCTCGAACCCAACCGGGGAATCCACTGCCATTCTTTCGATGGGTACAGAGAATCTTCAAGTCGTGGGAGGGAAAGAGTCCTGATCCCGGCAGGGATCGTCCGTCGCTCTGGATCGTCTTGCTCCGGATACCGTTTCCCTGTACGTGGATCTCCCGTAGATCCTTAAGATAGTAATGTTCTCCAATTGTTAGTTCTCACTTCCGCCGCTTTGAGCGGCTCACGCCTGTAAAGCCCCCGGGCTTTGCCGGAGGATACAGCGAAGCGTTACTACAGCCGCAGTCCCGTTTCCACCGTTTCTAAGGGCGCCCGCCGGTCGCTCGGTCTGCCTTTCCGCCGGTCGGCCAATCCCGAGTAACCCGTTCGCTCGCGCCACCACCTCATCGTCCGGTCGGTGACCCGATGATCTCAGCCGCCTCCCACCAACTGAGCGTCTTTGCCATCACCTTCAAAATCACATATTGCAGTTTCGTCATCCGCTCCATTTCTCTGGCCGTGTACCGGATAAGATCTGCACCTTCCAAACTCCGCCACTTCAAAGCGGACAGATCATGTGTGAATTGGACCGGACATATCACATATTCTAGCTAGCTAGTCTAGTACTACTCTGTTATAAATACAACATTTTGTGGTAAGATTGTTTTGTGGGAACACGCCTTTCCGCGCCAGGCCCACAACAGAAACGCTTTGCGGCATATCTCGATGGCCTGGCGCAAGCCGCAGGGCACGCGGACCGCATCGATCCTCTG
>DATLCW010000079.1:0-9130 GCA_035526195.1 Bryobacteraceae bacterium | reverse complement strand
TGCTCGTTCGGACGATCACCTCGCGCGATTTCCGCGCGCCCCTGGCGGAGCAGGTGTCGCTGCAGTTACAGCGCGAACTACCCTCTGGATATGCACTGACAGCAGGCTACGTGGGAACCAAGGGGACGGGGCTCTTCCAGTCGATCGACGGCAATCCTCCGGTGCGTGGATCGGGGGGTAGAGTACGTACCGACCCCACTCGCGGATCGATCCGGGAACGCTGCAACTGCACGTCTTCCACGTACCACTCGCTGCAGACCAGTCTCGAGAAGAGACTTTCGAGAAACTTCAGCATGGGTACGCACTACACATGGAGCTCATTCATTGACGGCGCTTCGGAAGTATTCAATCCATCGGCGCGCGGCGAGGTGGCCACTCCGCAAGATCCTTACAATCGCAATCTGGATCGCGGCCGTTCTACCTACGACCGGCCGCATCGCTTCACGATCAATGGCGTATTTGAATTACCCTTTATGCGGACGCAGCAAGGCGTGCTGGGGAAACTGGTGGGCGGATGGCAGATAAACGGCTTCCTGACGCTGCAGTCGGGCGCTCCGTTCAGTCCATTGAACGGGAGCGATCCCCTGGGTCTGCTGGCGGGGAACATTGTCGGCACGTCAACCCGGCCTGACCTCAACACCACGCTCGACCTCTCGAGCATGACCGTTCGCGAGATTCAGGCGGCCGGCGGCGGCAGCCTCTTCCGGCCGCTGACCGTGGCTCATCCGACAGGCGCCGGCAACGTCGGGAGGAATGTGCTTCGCGCCAACGGGATCAACCGCCTGGATTTCGGAATCATTAAGAACATCCGGATTTCTGAGGGACACCGCTTCCAGATCCACGCGAATTTCTTTAATGCCACCAACACTCGAGACTGGGGCATTCCCGATTCTGTCGTGACTTCCCCGAGCTTTTTAAACGAGGGCACGACGGACGCGGGAAACCGGCGGATCCAGTTGGGTCTCCGGTACGCCTTCTAAGCGGCGTCCCGGCTTTTTTTAAGGAAACACCGCTTAGCCGATGTCGAACTTCTCCGGGTGCAGCGTGGGATCGCCGGTCACGAACACGGGACGCCGGAATAATTCCTCGATTTCTTCGAGGTAATCATTGTCCTTCGACTTCAGGGAAATGGCGACGCTCGGGTGGACGCGAAGGCTGATTTCCTTGCCCTCCACGTGGGGAGCCAACTTCTGCGCTTCCATCAGAATCTCGCTGATCACCGTGGTCACGCTCTTGGTATAGCCGGAACCTTCACAGGTGGAACAGGGCGAGCAAAGCGTACGCTCCAGGCTTTGCTTGACGCGCTTTCTCGTGATCGCCACCAAGCCGAAATCATTAAATTGCAGAATCTTGTTGGGCGCGCGATCGGTGCGCATCGCCTCTTCCAGCGCCTGCATCACCTTCTGGCGGTTCTTCCGTTCATCCATATCGATGAAGTCCACCACGATAATGCCGCCCAGATCCCGCAGCCGGATCTGGCGCACAATTTCTTTCACGGCATCGGTATTGGTCTTCACGATCGTGTCTTCCAGCCGGTTGGATTTGCCGACATACTTGCCGGTGTTAACATCGATCGCCACCAGTGCCTCGGTCTGATTGATGACGATGTAGCCTCCCGACTTCAACCACACCTTGGCGCGCAACGCCTTCTCCAACTCGGTGGTGATGTTGAAGGCATCGAAAATCGGCACGGTGCGCGTGTAGAGTTTCACCTTGTTCACCAGAGCGGGTTGCATGCGCTGCACAAAGCGCATGACGCTCTCGTAGACATCCTCGTTATCCACCCATATGTTCTTGAAATTATCAGTAAGCTGATCACGCAGCAGCCGCTGGACCACTTCCACATCGTGGTAGAGCAGCGCAGGCGCCTTCTGACGCTCGGATTTCTGCTTGATCTCGGTCCAAAGCTGGAAGAGGTATAAGATGTCGGCCGCGATCTGTTCCTCCGTCTTCCCTTCCCCGGCGGTGCGGATGATAAAGCCCCCGGGAATGCCCTGGCGATGAGTTTGAAGGATGCGGCGAAGTCGCTGCCGTTCCTCATCCGAGGCGATTTTGCGCGAGACGCCCAGGTGCTCCACGGTGGGCATGTAAACACAGAAACGGCCAGGCAGCGCGATGTGCGAAGTGATGCGGGCTCCCTTTTGCCCCATCGGTTCCTTGGCGATCTGAACCACAATTTCCTGGCCTTCCTTCAGCAACTCCGTGATCGATTGCGGCGCCGGTTTTTCTCTCGAATCGCGCGATTCGCGGGCCGCCTCGCGGGACGTGTCCCGCACGGGCGCGCGGCTGGCCTCGCGGGCGGCATCACGCCCTCCTTCGCGCCGCGAATCCCGCGGAGCCGGCGCTTCCCGCGGCTCGCCGCCTTCGCGCGTTTCCCGATTCACAGTACGCAGATTGGGATCCTGCTGCCCCCTCCGCCGCCGCATGCGTCCGCGGCGAAGATAACGCGACGTCTGTTCCCGATGGCTCGACGCCATACTGTCAATGGAGGCTAATGGGGGCGGGGGAACGGGGGCTCCGTCCGGCCCTTCCGCGGCGAGTTCTACAGCGGGAGGCTGGGCTCCGGCTTCGGGCGCCGCTAACTCTTCCACATCGTCCTCTTCTTCTTCGTCGTCCTCTTCCTCCGAAACCACTTTGACAGGAAGGGAGTCGGGGAGCGCCCGGACGGGATCGGCGCCACGGGCGATCGCTTCCGCCTGCAACTGGATGGCATCGAGTTCCGCTTCCGTGAGTCCGGAAACATCTTCTTCCACAGCCTCGGCGGAGCCTTCCTCCGGCGGTTCGGCGATTTCAGCGGGCTCTTCCACCATTTCATCGGGCTCTGCGGCTTGGACGACCGCGGTTTCTTCGGGAAATTCCCGGGCTGGTTGCTCCCGGGAAGTTTCGGGCTCGGAGTCCACCACATCCGGACCGTCGAACTCCTCAATCTCGTCTGAGGGACGCGAATATTTAGCCAGGGACTCGCCGGGCAAAACCGCAAAATCGGTGAGTGGCTGAGCCTCCACCACTTCCACGAACTCTTTCTCCGCCGGAATTTCTATTTCGGCGTGGGAGCCGATTGGTCGCGCTTCCGCATATTTGCTATCCGGCAATCCGCGGCCTCCGCGCCCACGCCGGCGGCGTCCCCGGCGTCCTCCGCGATCCAGAGCGGCGCGATCGGCATTACGATCCACCGGACGCTCCATGCGCCGGTCCGGCCGGTCGCCCCGCGGATGCTGCGGGCGTTCGGCGGGGACTGCCCCCGATCCGGCGTCAGCCGGAACGGTTTCCTCACCGCCATCGGGTGGTTCCGCTGCGGCAGGCGAGGCGGCAGAGGGCGCGACGGCCGCAATGGGCGTGGGCTTGGCCTCGCGAACCTCTCTCAGCTCCCGCGGGTCTCTCTGCTCGCGAGCCTCCGGGGGGCGGCGGCCGGAGGGCTTCTCCTCGACCGGCGGCAGTTTCTCGTACTCGTCGCTCTCCTCGAAGAAGTCCGAGACGTAGAGGAACGTATCGCGTTCCAGGCCGAGATCTACGAACGCGGACTGCATGCCTGGCAGCACGCGCGTGACGCGTCCTTTGTGTACGCTACCCGCGAGTGAGTACTCCTGGGCGCGTTGAAAAAAAATCTCCACCAACTGGTCGTCTTCCAGTACCGCCACCTTTGTTTCGTGGCGGTTGGCGGAAATCACCAATTCCTTGGTCATCAGAACCTCCCCTAGGGGACGGGCAGTGCTTTAGAGGGGGTCGCTTGAATGCGGAAGCCGGTTGGAACGCCGCGCGTAGGCGGTAAAAAACTTTTTGTCCAGCCGGCGGAGCAAACGCGACATGCGTCCTATGCTCGACACCGGCAGGGAAAAACCTTTGGATAACCTGTCTCCCGAACTCGAATAGCGAAGAACCCTGGCCCGCCATTTCAATTCACAAACCGTCTAAGACGGACATTATTCACCAGACCCAGCATCAGAAATGTCGTCAGGATGCTGGAGCCGCCGTAACTCATCAACGGCAGCGGAATGCCAACCACGGGCATGCGCCCAATCACCATGCCGACATTTGCCAGCAAATGAAACAACAGAGTCATGCCAATACCCATACAAATATAGATACCCGCCTTATCCGAGGCGGTCTGCGCATTCTGTACGATCTGCAGAAGCAACAACAAATATAACCCTAGCACGACGAACACTCCCACAAAGCCATGCTCCTCCGCGAATGCCGCCATGATGAAATCAGTGTGCGGCACCGGGAGAAAGCGCAACTGTGTCTGCGAGCCCTTGGTGACTCCCTTGCCCCAGGGACCCCCTGAGCCAACCGCGATCTTGGACTGGATGGCTTGATAACCGGTTCCCTTGGGATCCCGGTCCGGATCCAGGAAGGTTGTCAGTCTTGCCTTCTGATAATCTTCCAGGTAAAAGTACCACCCAAACGGTAGCAGCAAAACGAACACCGCCAGGATCGCCGCCCAATACTGCCATCTCAGCCCCACCAGAACCATCCCGATGGCAAGAATCGGCAGATAGGTAAGAGAGGTCCCGAGATCCGGCTGAAGTTTCACCAGCAGCATCGGCACGCCCACCAAAGCGCACAGCTTCAGCAGATCTTTAAGTTCTAACCGGTCGTTCCTGACCGCTGAGAGATATCGAGCTACCACCAAGACGATCACCAGTTTAGCGAATTCAGAGATCTGAAAATGGACCCCGCCCAGTAGCGGGATCCAGCGCCGCGAGCCGAACAGTTTCACCCCCAGCAGAAACGTGACGACGAAGAGGATCAGCGTGATTGCGTACATCAGCGGCACTTGGGCTAACAGGGTGTGATAGTCGATGCGGCTCATGATCCAGGCAAGCAGCGCCCCCACAAAGATGCACAGGATCTGTTTCGTCCACAGTCCTCTCCAGATCGTCTCGCGGGTGACACTGTAGATTTGCAGCACGCCGAGCGTGCAGATCAGGAACGTGACGCTCCATAGCGTCCAATCGAAATCCCGAAGTGAGCGGTAGACGGCCATTTCAGGGATTCACTCCTAGGGATATCGGGCCAACCCTCTGCATGGCGAGGGCCTTCTGATGCCGCAGCAGCCGCGCTTTCTTATCGAAGTAAGCTTTCACCACGTCGCGCACCAGCGGAGCCGCACGGTCGCCATGTTCGCCGTGATCCACCAGGGCAACCACCGCGATTTCCGGATTGTCGCGCGGGGCGAAGCCTACAAACCAGGCATTATCCGCGAACTCTTTGCCGCCGCCCGAGCTTTTGACCAGGTCATTGGATGCGATCTGCGCCGTACCCGTCTTCCCGCAGAGGTCAATGCCGGGCAAACGCGACCGCGCGCCGGTGCCGCCGCCGTTCACGACGCTATACATGCCCTGGATCACTTTGGACAAATTCTCCAGATTTACGTCGCCTCGCCGCGCGCCTTCTTTGGGCGCCAGACTTTTCACCAGGTGTGGCTTATGCCAGATTGCGCCGGCGGCAAGACCGCCGATCGCATGAGCCAGCTGCAGCGGCGTCAGCGTCAACGCTCCCTGCCCGATCGACACCGATATCGTCTCGCCGGCATACCACTTCTCCCGCTGCGTCCGCAGCTTCCAACGCGTAGAGGGTACCACTCCCGAAGCTTCGTAGGGCAGATCGATTCCCGTCTTTGCGCCTAAGCCCGCCATGGTCGCATACCTGGCCAGGTTGTCGATTCCCGTGCGGTTCCCGGAGGCATAAAAGAATACATCACAGGATAGCGCGAGCGCCCCATTCAAACGGATTTGACCGTGACCTCGTTTGAGATGGCATTTGAAATAACGCCCGTACCACATCGCTCCGCCCGGACACGTGGCGGAGAAATCGTCGTCGATCGAACCGGTTTCAAGCGCCGCCAGCGCGGCAATGGGCTTGAAAGTGGAGCCGGGAGCCAGTTGCGATTGGATCGCGCGATTGAAGAGTGGTTTGTCGGGGTCGGTTAAAAGACTCTTCCACTCCTTGCCGTTGAGGCGGGCCGACATGCGATTGGAGTCATAAGAAGGGCGGCTCACCATGGCCAGCAACTCACCATTGCGCGGGTCGAGCGCGACTACGGCTCCACGGCGCCCATCCAGCGCCAGTTCCGCCACCACCTGCAGATCAAGATCGATGGTCAATTGCAAGCTGCGTCCGGCTTCCGCCGGCTTGTACCCGATCACTTCACGCTCATTGCCGCGATTGTCCACCACCACCTGGCGCTGCCCGTCCACGCCGGTGAGCAGGTCGTTATAGGTGCGCTCGATGCCCGCTTTGCCGACCACGTCGCCGGGCTTGTTGCGTCCGAACTCGGCTCCATTTAATTCGTTGTCGCTGATTTCGCCGACATAACCGATGACATGGGCCGCTACGCCGTCGCGCGGATACACACGGGTGTGGGATCGCACCAGTTCCATTTCCGGGAATGTTTCGGCGTCGCGGTGCGATTCCACGAAAGCGATGTCGGCCGGGCTCAATTCCTCCTTAATAGGAATAGGCTCGTATTTCGCCCGCGTACGGTCAAACCGCCGCAGCTTATTTTCAAGTTCCTCTACATCCAGGCCGAGCCCCTCGGCAATCGGCCTCACGTGTTCTGCCTTCAACGTCTCGCGCGACAAAAGCAGTTTGTAGGACGCATGATTATCGACAATTACGCGCCCGTCGCGATCGAGAATCTTGCCGCGCGGGGCAAGCACGGGGAGAGCCTTGATGCGGTTGCGGTCCGCCGCTTCACTATAGTAATCCTGATAGTGAATTTGGAGTTGATAAAACCCGACGAGCAGGAAGATCGTGATTCCGAAGATCAGGTACTGAGCGCCCGCGATCTTGCCCGCGGCGAATTTGGTGTCTTCCCGCAGGATTCGTGCCGCATCCAGCTTCTTCTCCTCGTCTTGGTCCACCGGAACGACTGGCAACTCGGTTATCCCCGTTCCTTCAGTTTATCCAACAGACGGAAGAAAGGAAGGGCCACCGCCGCATTGAGCAAACCGAGAACGAATTCCCGGCGAGCATCGAAGTCGCCTGGCTGGCCGAGCAGCGCCCGCTGCAGCACCCAATACAGCAGCTGATGGAAAAAATAAAAAAAACAGGCAAGCACAAAACGAATGCCAGAGTTTTCCACCGCAAACCGCTGGCTCACTCTGGCACAAAAATATCCCACCAGCGTCTTCACGATGCCGAACATCCCCAGGGGCTGGCTGGAGAGTGAATCCTGCACCAACCCAATACCCGACCCTAGAAACAAACCGACAATCGGCGATCGCCGCATCAGGGCGAAGTACACCGTCACGAGCAGGGGTAGATCCAGGTATGCCAACTGATCGACAAAGCGGGGAACGTAGACTTGAAAGAGGATCGCCGTCAGCGCCGTCACGATGAAAACCAGCGTGCGAAACCGGGCAATCACGGTCTTTCCGGGGGGCTCAGCGATGATCCGGCCGCTGAACTCGATCATTGTTGGCGAGGCGCGGTGGGGCTGGAATTGAAATCAGGAATGCGTCCACCCTCGCCGAAGCGCACTCCCTGCACCTCACCGAGCTTCTTCACGCGATCCTTCAGACGATCGGCATCGGTGGTTTGCGCGTTCGGCGGCATCCCCGAGGCGGCCCCATCGCCTTCCTGCGGGGGCGCGGGTAACACCCGGTAGGGAGCCTGCTCGGGTTGATGCCCCGGCATCGTCTGATGGATTCCCTCCAGCACGATCAGCACTTCTTCCAGGCCCTGCACAAAACCGCTGGGAGCGACGAAGATCTCCTTGTACGCGCGGCCCGACCGCACTACCTTCACTTCTCCGACCGGGAACCCCTTCGGGAAAATACGGTCATCGCCTGAAGTGAAAAACTTCTCTCCCACCTCCACCCGCAGTTCGGCAGGAACGTAATCCACGATCAGTGTGCCGTGTCCCTGCCCCTTTAAGGTGCCGTGTACCCGGGACTTTTCGGATACGACGCCGGCCGCGAAACTGGGGTCGGTGATCAGCATCACCTGGGATGCGGTCGGATAGACCGCGAGGACCTTGCCCGCAATCCCGTCCGGTGTGACAACGGCCATTCCGGGCAGCACGCCGGCCGCCACGCCGCGATCCACATACACCACCTTGGAGCTGGCGCCGGTGGCATTGGCGATGATTCGCGCGGCTAGGGTTTTAGAGGGTGTGCGCGTTTGAAAAGCGGTCAACGAGCGGGCGCGCTCGGCGGTCGAGAGCTCCGATTTTAAGAATTGATTGTCGAGCTTCAGGCGGCCCATTTCCTCGCGCAAGCGTAGATTCTCCTCCCGCGCGTTGAGAAGGATAAAGTAATCTCTGAAAAATCCGATCGTGCCTCCGCGAACCGCCTCGACGAGGCGGGCAATCGGCGTAATCGCCGTCACCGACCACACGCGGATCAGCCGCATATCCTGGTTGCTTTTCACCTGGTAGGCCAGCAACACGAGCTGCGCGGCAATCACCACTAGCAGGACGGTGAGATTCTTGTAGCGATGCAGGACGAAATCCATACACCTGATGCCCATTCTCGCATGGGCGTGAGCCGTTTATTTCGTAGCAATCCCAGTTCCCTTCAAAATAATGGTAGGATGGGGAGTGGTTTGATCGTCCCGCCAATCTAAGGCACCGTATTTCGTCTGCCCCTAAAGTTAGCCCGCCTTCAAATCAGATAAGGAAACCAATCATGAAAAATATATTTGTAGGCAACCTCAGTTTTGGGGCAACCGAACAAGCCGTGCGTTCGCTCTTTGAAGCGCATGGAACAGTGGACCGCGTGAGCATCGTCACGGATCGCGACTCCGGACAGCCTCGTGGATTTGGATTCGTCGAGATGAGCAACGATGGAGAAGGTGACCGTGCGATTTCCGCGCTGAATGGCAGGGATCTCGATGGGCGCAGCCTCAATGTAAACGAAGCCCGTCCCAAGGCCGAGCGCAGCGGCGGCGGCGGCGGCGGCAATCGGGGCGGCGGCGGACGTCAGTCGCGCTACTAACGTTTCCAACTGTACCTCTTCAGGGACAATCCGCCGGCCGGTTTGTCCCTGCGAAACCCTGCTAAAAGTCCGTTCCGCCCGCCTCCCGTGCGACAATAGTTTTCCCCCCAAAAAATAACTCCGAATGCAGCAGCAAACACCCCGTAACGAAATGATTCGCAATATTGCCATCATTGCTCACGTCGATC
>DATLCW010000068.1:0-13944 GCA_035526195.1 Bryobacteraceae bacterium | reverse complement strand
ATAAAGTCTGCTTCAGGCTCAACAGCGGGGCAAACAGATCGCCGGCCTTCTCCAGCCGTTTCAGAAGGGCTACTGCTTCAAAGCGAAGCAGGTTTGCGTCTTTCTTTGTCAGCAGGGTTTCCAGTTCGGCCCATGTGACGGGCGCGGAGACATAGGGGACGTCGTGCTTGGCGCGAAGAGAATAGACGCCCACGGTAGTCTTGAAGTCCGAGTTCTGGCTCCAGTCGATAAACACTTTTTGCTTGCGCAGGTTCTTGGCCATCTCGGCAACAACCAACGTAGGGTTTTGCTGCGCGAGGAGCTTCGCAACGGACTGCGCGGCGGCGCGCGTGTCCGCATACGTCACCGGTGTATTCAACGGGACGTACATCTGGAGACCTTTTGAACCGGACACCTTGGGAAAAGATTGCAGGGAATTCGCTTCGAGCAGCGATCGCAGGAGAAAGGCGACCTCGGCACACGAGACGAGGTCCATGCCCTCGCCAGGATCGAGGTCAAAGACAATGGAAGCGGGGCGGTTCAGGTTTTGCGCCCGATGCAGGAAGGGATGCAGTTCCAGGCTCGCGAGATTGGCGCACCAGACCAGGGTGGCGACGTCGTCAATGCAGATGTAGCGGATCGGCTCGCCGCCCGCCTGCCTGGGAACGTTCACGGTGTGAGCCCACTCCGGCAGGTAGCTGGGTGCATCCTTTTCATAGAAGGCTTTTCCGTGGACCCCATCCGGGAAGCGGTGTAAGGTGACGGGGCGGCCGGCAAAGTGCGGCAGCAGCCACTGTGAGACTCTTGTGTAATAGTCGATCACGTGAGCCTTGGTGAAGCCATTCCCGGGGTAAAGTACCTTGTCGAGGTTAGTTAGCGTGAGCTGCTTTCCGCCGACATCGACTTGCTGCTTGGTAGCCATCCGGGATTAGTCTTCGACGGCGATCGTAGGACCTCTGACTCCCGAGACTTCGCGCACGCGCTCTACTACTTTTTCCGCGAGGGCGAAAAACGGTCTCGCCGATTCTGTGTTCCTGCCGTTTAAGACCACCGGCTTGCCGCTGTCTCCGCCCAGTCTTACGTCCGGCATCAGGGGCAGTTCCCCGAGAAACGGAATCTCCATTTGTTTGGCGGTCCTCGCGCCGCCGCCAGAGCCAAACACATCCACGCGCTCGCCGGACTGGGGCGCAATGAGGTAGCTCATGTTTTCTACAAGGCCAAGAAGTTCAATGCGCAATTGGCGAAACATCAGCACCGCCTTGCGGGCGTCCTCCAGAGACACTTCGGAGGGCGTGGTGACGACGAGCGCGCCCGTGATCGGCGTCGTTTGCGCCAGGGACAGCGACACATCCCCGGTGCCCGGCGGCAGATCAACAATAAGGTAATCGAGCGTACCCCAATCCACGTTCCGCATGAACTGATTCATGATGCTGTGCAGCATGGGGCCGCGCCAGATAATCGGCTTATCGCCGGGGCTCAGAAAACCCATCGACATCAGCTTCAGGCCATGTTTTTCAATTGGGCGGATCTGCTCTCCGCTGGCGAGGGGAGCTTCGTTCACGCCCATCATGCGGGGGACATTGGGGCCGTAGACATCGGCGTCAAGCAATCCGACTTTATGGCCGAGCGAATGCAGGGCGAGCGCCAGATTGACGGATACGGTGGTCTTGCCCACGCCGCCTTTTCCGGAGCCGACGGTGAGTAGATTCTTCACGCCGGCGACCGGAGCCTTCGGCATTTCCATGGTTGGAGGGGATCCCATGCTTCCAGGTTAGCGCGTAGCTGCCAGGGAGTCCCACTGTTTCGAGGCTCTTTGTTCCAGCGCGGGAACATCCTGAGGGAGGATGTAGCCGGAAGCGGCGAGCGCCTTTGCGGCCTCGGAGATGCGCGCCAGATAAACTTCCCGGGAGGCGTAGCGCTCTTCAATGGATAGCCGGGGATCGTGATTTTTCGCGCGCTCGTCTTTGGTGCGGGGTAAGGGAAAGAAGGACCCAACCATGTTGAAGAACTCGGTGGGAGCGCCGATCTTCGCGTCGCGGAGGTTCCAGCCGGTGTAGGTTCCCAGGGGGACCTGCAGTTCGGGCAGGCGGATTCCTGATATTTCATTCCCCTCTATATTCACTTGAGGCACGAGGGTGGGAAACGCTTTGCCGAGTTTGGGCGGCTCATACGTAACGATGCCGTGCGACAGGAATTCGGGGCCATAATCGGCGCGCCAGGCTCGCTGCATTCGCTGGGGCAACTGGACTCCCGCGAGTTTTGGAAACTGCACCGCCGCCGGCGCCACGAGCTGCCCTTTTTCGACTCGAGGGACCTGCGACGGTGGCGGCTCGGTTCCATCCTTGAGCCATCCGTTCATCGCCGTGAGAAGGCCGCGCATGATAAAGCGGTAATCATTGGGATTTGCCAGGTGTTGGGTTCCGGATTTGCGCGGCGGGAAGGTTCCTGGGCCGTGCTGCGTACCGCTGAGCAGATAGGCGCGGGAGTTCCGGGAGAGTCCGATGTCGGACTTGCCGTCGATCGAGGTGTGAATGAGCGATGCCGCACGGCCCCAATATTCATAAGAGCCATTGGTGTAAAAAATCTTCGGCGTTACTTTCGCGGCTTCGGCTTTCACAAGCAGTCCATCGGTGAGGCCCGTGGCCGGGTCGGTCTGGGGATCGTCGGTGAACGGGAATATGTCTGTCGGGTAGAGCATGTTCAGAAAGGGGTGGCCGTCGCGGGAGGGCTGGGCGAACCGGTGGTTGAAGCTGCCGCGGCCGCCGCCGGCCACGTGAGACCATACCCCATCAAACACTCTTCGATTCTTTTCATCCTGATTGAAGCCGTAATACAGGTAAGTGCGCAGGAAGCGTCCGCTTTGCGAGGTGCCGAAGCCGATGGCGCGTTTCAGATAGCGGCTTTGATCGCCCAACAAAATGGTGCCGGCATTTTCGTACTTCAAGAAGGAGATAACGTCGCGGATGGCCGCCGGCCCGAGACCCACGATGGAAGGATCCTGGGCGTTGTAGATGAGCTCATAGATTTTGCCGGGCTCGAAGCCCGCGTCCATGGTGATATGGCTGGGATCGTTTAGTTTCCACTGATCTCGCGGGACGATTCGCTTGGGCGCATCGGCATGGTCCTGCACGGTAAGCTTCATGGATGGATCCCCGGGATTCACAGCCGCGTATCCAATGTGGGTATTGCGGTCGCCCAGCGATTGGGTGGTCTGTTTCGTGTCGACGATCCATTGCGCGCGCACGGGTCCGGTGATGGTTTGGCCGTTCACTTTGGCGATGGGGGTAAACAGGCGCATCAGCTCCTCATGCAGCGCCACGTCCGGCTGCCAGCCCACCCATACGATGGTGTAGCCCTGTTTCAAGAGCAAGCCATCGCCGAAATCTTCTTCTTTTTTTGGATCAAGAGATCCGGCGGCGAAGTTGAACATGGTGAGCAAGCCTTTGCGTCCGCGGTTATTGACTTCGAGCAGGATGGTGCCGTTTCCGGTGGCCGGGTCGCGCGGCTTCAGTACATACAGATCCGAGGAAAATTCGACCAGACCGTCCGCATTTTTCGGAACGTTGTGAATGTCGCGGATGATGCGGTTCGAGGGGTTGTTCGGATCAATGGCGAAATGCACCTTGGCGACGATCCGCTCATAGGGGTACCCGGGAACGTCCGTGCGTTCCACGAGGTGAATTTGCCTGACAGCAGCAGTGAGAAAGCAGGAGGCCGTGAGAGCGAGCGCAACCATGCGAGGGAGCATACAGAAGATTATAGTTACGCCAGGGTGAGCCCGGCTTGCGCCTTGAGCGAGAAGTTCGCGAATTCCCCCCGCTGGAACTTGGGAAATGCAGCGGCCGCGATCATGGCGGCGTTATCGGTGGAGAGGGCCGGGGTGGGGAAAAAGATCGTGTATGGCAGACGCGCTTTGCTCGCCGCCGCCCGCAGGCCGGCGTTGCAGGCGACGCCTCCGGAGATTACCAGGGAGCGGGCGTCCATTTGTCCGGCGGCGGCTTCGGCTCGGGTGAGCAGTTCTTCAATCACCGTGTGTTGGAAGGAGGCGATCAGGTCGAGGGTGGCGGGAGGCGTGGCCGCCAGCCAGTCTTCGATAGATGGATTACTCTTTATCGTCATGCGCCGGGCGGCGATTTCGGGATCCATATCATGCGCCTGGACCCACCGGAGCACGGCGGTTTTCAGCCCGCTAAAGCTGAAGTCCAGTGCATTGCCTTTCATCCTGGCAACAGTGAAGCGGATTGCTTTCGGATTGCCGTGGACGGCTAGTTTATCCAGAATCGGACCGCCCGGATAGCTATAGCCGAGCAGCTTGGCCACTTTGTCGTAGGCCTCACCGGCCGCATCGTCACGCGTCTTTCCGAGCAGGCGGTACACGCCTTGCTCCGGCATTGCAAAGAGGTGAGTGTGGCCGCCGCTGACCACCAGCGCGAGGGAGGGAAACTCGAGTTGTTCCGCGGCCTCCATGGACACCGCGTGAATGTGCCCTTCGATGTGATTGACTGCGATGAGCGGCAGCTTTCGGGCGAAGGCGATTGCCTTGGCATAGGTCATGCCGACGAGCAGGGACCCGACGAGACCCGGGCCTTGCGTGACGGCGATCGCCGCAAGGTCGTGCCATTGACTGGCGGACTGTTCCATCGCCTGGCGAACTACAGGGGTGATGGCACGAAGGTGCTCCCGTGAAGCCAGCTCCGGCACTACGCCGCCGTATTTACCGTGGACATCGAACTGCGAGGACACGACGCTCGACAGGATGTGTGAGCCGTTCTCTACAACCGCCGCGGCGGTTTCATCGCAGGAGGATTCGATCCCGAGGATGCGCAACTTCCATCCTATCCGACTTCCAGCAGTTCGACTTCAAAAATCAGCTTCCTATTTGGAGGAATCAGACCGGGGACGCCGCCGGAGCTCTGCCATGGCGCCGCCCGTCTTCAGATCGTGGATTGTCAATCCATGGGCTGTACGCATGATCGCCCTGCTATCGTATCGCGTAGGTGGATCTCGCCGAGTTTCATTACGACCTTCCCGCGGACCGGATTGCCCAGCAACCGTTAGAAAATCGCGCCGGCTCGCGGATGCTGGTGGTATATCGAGCGGAGGGGCGATGGGAGGATCGGGCATTTCTCGACTTGCCGGAATTTCTGCATCCGGGCGACTGTCTGGTGGTGAACGATTCGCGAGTGTTTCCGGCGCGGCTTTACGGGCACAGGCAAGGATTCACGGGGCATCTGGAGGTGCTGCTGGTACGTCCGCGCAGTGACGATCACTTGACCTGGCAGACACTGGCGCGGCCCGGCCGCAAGCTGCGCACGGGCGACGTGCTCTGGTTCTCCGAACGGCTGGAAGCCACCATCATCGGGCGCGGGGAGCACGGAGAGCGCCTGCTTAGATTCCGATGCAAGGGTGATTTCTACGAGGCGATTGCGGAGATCGGGCATATGCCCCTGCCTCCCTACATACGGCGCGAGGACACCAACGACGATCAAACACGCTACCAGACGGTGTATGCCCAGAGGCCGGGGTCGGTGGCCGCTCCCACCGCTGGGCTGCATTTCACTTCGGAGATGCTCAGCCGTTGTGAGCAGGCTGGCGCGGCGATGGCACGGGTCACGCTGCATGTGGGGTTGGGGACATTCCAGCCGCTGCATACGAATGTGGTCGAGGAGGTGACACTGCACGCGGAGTCTTATTCGGTGTCACGGGAGGCGGCGGCGCAAATTCAGGCGGCGCGGCGGGTGATTGCCGTGGGCACCACCAGCGTCCGCACGATTGAAACGGCTGCCGCGAGTGATTGGGGCGTTTTGAGCGGCGATACGCGGCTGTTTATTTATCCGGGCTTTGCGTTTCGCCGCGTGGACGCGATGCTCACTAATTTTCATCTGCCGGAATCCAGTCTGCTGCTCCTGGTGTGCGCTTTGGGCGGCAAGGATTTGATCCTGGATGCGTACCGCCATGCGGTGGACGCGGGCTACCGGTTCTATTCCTATGGCGATTGTATGCTGATCGTGTAGATTTGAAAGATGGCATTTCCCGTTCAACGGATGCGGCGGCTGCGCGCCACACCGGCATTGCGCAACCTGGTGCGCGAGACTCAGATCGAGCCTGGGGACTGTATCTTTCCTCTGTTTATTTGCGAGGGCGAGGAAGTAAAGCGCGAGATCAGCTCGATGCCCGGCAACTACCAGATGTCGATTGATGTGGCGGTACGGGAGTGTCTAGACATTCAGCAGCTAGGCATCGGCGGAATCATCCTGTTCGGGATTCCGAAGGTGAAGGATGAAGAGGCCTCCGGCGGTTACGCGGAGCATGGGATTGTACAGGAAGCGGTTCGCGCGATTAAGCATGCTCTTCCGGATTTGCTCGTGATTACCGACGTCTGCAATTGCGAGTATACGAGCCATGGGCACTGCGGCAAGGTGGTTGGGAAGGACGTGGATAACGATATCACGCTCGACTGGCTTACGCGCTCGGCAGTCTCGCATGCGCGGGCGGGGGCGGACATTGTTGCGCCTTCCGACATGATGGATGGTCGGGTGGCCGCGATCCGGCAGGGACTGGATGCCGCAGGCTTTTCGAACCTTCCGATCCTGAGTTATGCGGCGAAGTATGCTTCGGCGTTTTATGGGCCGTTCCGCGAGGCGGCGGAATCGGCTCCGCAGTTCGGCGACCGCCGCAGCTATCAGATGGATCCGCCCAATGCCCGTGAAGCGATGCGGGAAATTGCGCTCGATCTGGAGGAAGGGGCCGACATGGTGATGGTGAAGCCGGCCGGGCCTTATCTGGACGTAATTCGCATGGCACGGGATCGGTTCGACGTTCCCTTGGGGGCATACCAGGTGAGCGGAGAATTCAGCGCGATTATGGCCGCGGCGCGCAATGGTTGGATCGATCTGGACCGGGCGATTCTGGAAACGCTGCATTCGATCCGGCGGGCCGGTGCGGATTTCGTGCTGACTTATTTCGCCAAGGATATTGCACGGCTAGCGGGATAGCTCGCGCTTTCGTTCGCGGCGGCGCTTTTTCGGTTCCGGCTCCACAACGGAAAATTGCAGTTTCTTTTCGACGGCATCCACGCGATCGAGACGTACCGTAAGTTTGTCGCCGATGGAGAACTGGCGCTTGGAACGGGCTCCCATGATCTTGCGGGTGTTCTCGTGATAGCTGTAGCGGTCACCGGGCAGCGTGTCCACGGGCACCAGCCCTTCCACGAACAAATGTTCCAATTCCACGAAGAAGCCGAACTTTGCCGTCTGGATAATCAGCGCGGGAAAATCTTCGCCTACGCGATCAATCATGAACTTCAGCTTCTTCCACTCGACCAGTTCCCGTTCGGCTTCAGCGGCGCGGCGCTCGGTGAAGGAACAATCGTCGGCGATGGCGCGCAGGCTGTCTTCGGCAAACGGAGCTTGTTCGCCATCGAGCCAGGCGCTCAGGAGACGATGCACCATCAGGTCCGGGTAGCGGCGGATGGGGGAGGTGAAGTGGGTGTAGGTTGCGGCGGCCAAGGCAAAATGGCCGGTGTTGCGTTCGCTGTAGCGGGCCTGTTTCAGAGACCGCAGCATCAGATAGCTGAGGATGCGTTCCTCGGGTTTGCCTTCAATTTTGGCGACCAGCTTCTGGTATTGGCGGGAGGTGATGAGGAGACGCTTTTCATCCACCATTACCAGGTCGCGCTTCACTTTGCGGCCGTCGCGCTTGCGGTCCATCATGGGATAACGCTTGGCGGGAATGGGCCCTACGCCGAGCGAATAGCCGAAGTGCGCCGCGATCTCCTCAAAGTCGGCTACACGCTTGGCGTCCGGGGTCTCGTGGATGCGGTAGATAGAGGGCCATTCAAGCGCTTCAAGGTGACTCGCCACCGCTTCATTGGCGGCCAGCATGAACTCCTCAATCAGCCTGTGGGCGAAATTGCGCGGGGCGCGGCTGACTCCCGCCATTTCCCCGAACTGGTCGAATTCAATTAACGGTTCGGGCAGATCGAAATCAATCGAGCCGCGGCGGCGGCGCTTGCGGTTGAGGATTTCCGCGAGCTCGCGCATTAACTCAAAGCGGCCTACCAGCGGCGCATACCGCTCGCGTTGCTCCGCGTCGCCCTCGAGTACGAGGTGCACATTCGTGTACGTCATGCGCTCGGCGCTGCGAATCACGCCGCGAGTGAATTGCTGGCTGACGATGTCGCCGGCGCTATCGATCTCGAGAAGGGCGGAAAGCACGAGACGGTCCACGCCCGGGCGTAAGGAGCATATATCGGTGGAAAGCTCCACCGGCAGCATCGGCACGGCGCGATCGGGAAAGTACACGCTGGTGCCGCGCAGCATGGCTTCGCGGTCAATGGCGGATCCGGGCCGCACGTAATGGCTGACATCCGCGATGTGGACCTGCAACGCCCAGTTGCCGTGGGACAGCTTTTCCACCCAGACGGCATCGTCAAAATCGCGCGCGGTTTCGCCATCAATGGTGACGATATCCATGTGGCGAAAGTCGCGGCGGCCCCGCAGTTCGCTTTCGGCGATCACGGCGGGTACTTCCACCGCCTGGCGGATCACAGCCTCTGGAAATTGATGGGGGATGTGATGCTTGCGGATCATGATTTCGACATCCACGCCGAAATCATCGGGGTGGCCGAGGATCTCGATTACGCGGCCGACGGCCGCATCCTGCTCGTCCGGATACTCGAGAATCTGCACCACTACGATCATTCCATCGAGATCTTCCGGCTTTTCCACCTTCACCGGTTCCGCTCCGACACGATCGACGCTTTTTTCCTGCTGCGGCTTTTCGAGACCTTCGGGAATCAGGATCCACTGGCGGATCCGGTCATCGTGGGGAATGACAAAGCAGCCATTACGGCGGACTCGAAATTCGCCGACTACATCGCTGTGGGCGCGTTTGATGACGCGTACGATTTCGGCTTCCGCGCGGCCCTGGGCTCCAATCCGCAAGATGCGCGCCAGTACGCGATCGCCGTGCATCGCCTTGTCCGCTTCACCAGGCGGAAGAAACAGATCGCCGCTAATCCCTTCCATCGGAGGATCGGTCACGATAAAGCCGTAGCCGTCGCGGTGCGCCACCATGCGTCCCACGGCATACTCGCGGTTCAGGCGCGTCAGCACGTATTGGCCGGAGCGCGGTTGGATGAGCTCGCCACGCTCCTCGAGGCGATCCAGAACTTCCTCCAACTCCTCGCGGGTGGCGCCTTTAGCTCCCATTTCCCGCACCAGTTGCTTAAAAGTGGCGCGCGCGTGCGGCAGCTTCGCGATATGGTCAAGCAGGACAGAGTCGTTCATCGGCAAATAACCATTCTGCCCCAGCGAGCGTTTCCGATGCTTGCGGGGACGATTTCCAAGGGAATCGGATGCTCTATAGTAAGGAATCATGTTCCGCATAGGAGGACGCAGGCGGGTCGTGTTCGCGGCTTTAGGTTTAGCTGGAGCGTCCACCGGCTGGTTCCTTTGGCACACGCAGCGGGCTCTGGATGAGACTCGCACCGAGGTGCGGCGGGAAAATGCACTGCCCATCCGTGTACGAACGCTGGACCGGCTGGCGATAGCGGGTCTGGAATCGATGCCGTCGGCCGGCGTATTTCGCGATGCGGCGCTGTTTCAGCAACGGCTGTGGGTGCTGAGCTCGGATGCGCTTTGGGAGTACGACGCTTCGGGAGCTCTGCTGCACCGCTATAGCTGCGGAGTGGATCTGCCGTCGGCCCCGCTCGTCAAGCTCGCAACAGGTGTAGGGAGCGAACCGCAGTTGTACATCGCGACGCAAGGTGAGGGTCTGGTGGTTTATGACGGCCAGGCGTTCCGGCAGATTCGTCCGGAGCAGGCGAACTATCGTAAGATTACGTCGCTGTTACCGCTCGAATCGGGCCAGTTGCTGCTGGGTACCGAGACGGCTGGCGTGGTGGTATGGGACGGGAGGAGTTTGTCGCGTTTCCATGAATCCCTCGGTGGAATGCACGTCACGGCGTTGGCTGGAAGGCTCGACAATTTGTGGGCAGGCACGCTCGATCGCGGCGTGCTGCACTTGCATGCGGGACAGGTGGAACGCTTTTCCGATAACGAGGGACTGCCCGATGCCCACGTTTTGTCACTTGCGGTCGAGGGTGACGCGGCCTGGGCCGGCACCGCCATGGGCGTGGCGCAGTTCCAAGCCGGCAAGTTTCAACGAGTGCTGGCGGAAGGTACCTTCGCCAATGCACTTGTGTGGGAACAGGACACACTATTGGCTGGAACCATCGACGAGGGCGTTGTCGAGATCCCGCTTAAGACGCGCCAGCCGCGGCCGGGCTTTCCCCCCCGGGACGCCGCGGGCCATGTAGAACGCTTGTTGCGCGTGGGCGGTGAAACGTACGCGATTTTCCGGGACGGTTTGTACACCCGGCAGCGGCGCGGCACGTGGCAGAAAGCTGCGGGAGGGCCGGAAGCGCTGCTCTCGGACAATAACATCGCGGCCCTCGCCGTGGAGCCTTCCGGACGCCTGTGGGTGGGATACTTCGATCGGGGTCTGGACATTATTGATCCCGGCATGGCACATGCGATCCATCGCGAGGATGATCATTTGTTCTGCGTCAACCGCATCGTGCCGCGCAAGGATGGAGCGGCGATCGGCACCGCCAACGGCCTGGTGCTCACCGATACAGCAGGCAATCCGCGGCAGGTTTTAGGGCGGCGCGAGGGGCTGATCGCATCGCATGTCACCGATGTGCTGCTACAGCCGGACGGCATGGTTGTGGCGACACCCGCGGGTCTGACGTTTCTCGCGCCCGGCGGGCCATCCAGCATTTACGCGTTTCACGGGCTGGTCAACAATCATGTGTACGCCCTGGCGCAAAACGGGGGACTTGTTTTGGCCGGAACATTAGGAGGGATTTCTGTTTTGGACAGTGGAGTAGTGAAGGCGAGCTACACCACGGCAAATTCCGCCCTGCGCCACAACTGGATCAGCGCCCTGGCGGCGGTGGGCGACGAGTGGTTCGCCGGGACCTATGGCGCGGGCGTCTTCCGGTTCGATGGAACCACGTGGCATCCTTTCGCCGATCTGCGCCCGGGGTTTGAGGTGAATCCGAACGCCATGGTTGCGACGGACACGGCGGTCTACGCGGGGACTCTGGGACGCGGCCTGGCCGTTTACAACCGTTCCAATGGGCGCTGGGGATTTACGGCCGCGGGCCTGCCTTCCGGCAATGTGACCGCCATCGCGGCGGGAAATGGATACTTGTACATTGGTACAGAGAACGGGCTGGTGAAGGTTGCCGAGAGGAGCCTGTTCCTCCCATGACGCGGCTTGCCGGCTCGGTTCTGTGCACGGCGCTGCTCGCATTCGGCGACGCCGGGGTTTTGATTCCGTCCACCAAGCCGGAACCGGATCCGAAGATCCTGGCGCTGGCGGAAATGGACGTGTCTGTTCTCATCGACAATCAGGTAGCGCGGGTACGGGTGAAACAGATTTTCCAGAGTTTTGTGCCCGGGAATCTCGAAGGCAAGTACATATTTGCGCTGCCCATGCGTGGAATTGTTTCTGATTTCGCCGTCTGGGACGACGTGGTGCGTATTCCGGGCGTAATTCTGGAGCGGCGTAGAGCCGAGGAGATTTACACCGATTTGAAGTGGCAGGCGATCGATCCCGGACTGCTGCAAATGGGCGAACGGGATGCCGACGAAGCGCGAAGAGGGGCGGTGTTCAGCGCGCGCATTGTTCCCATTCCCGGCTACGGCACCAAGCGCATGGAAATGGAGTATCACGAGTCGATTCCAGTGGACGAATTACAGTCCTTTTTTGCGCTGCCGCTGCGGCCGGATGCGTATCGCGCTCAGGTGGCGGGGCGGCTGTCGATTCGGTTCGAGCTTCGCTCGAAGCACTCCTTGAAGGATTTTCAGAACGCCGGGGCCTTGTACCCGTTGAAGATGGAAGAACGAACTCCGAATCGTGTGCGGGCGAGTTATGAAGGCCAGAACGTGAGCCTTAATGAAGACTTCGCGGTGCGCTGGGGGTTGGACGGCGCAAGGGAGAGGTTGGAAGTACTGACGCATCGCGATGCGATCACGCCGGCGGAGCCGGGCTTTTTCCAGGCGTCGCTGCTGACTGCGCCTGTTTCCGTCACCGGGCAGCCGCGAACGGTGATCGCGCTGTTTGACACATCGCTTTCCATGCAATGGGAAAAGCTGGACCGCAGTTTTCGGGCCTTGGAAACGCTGCTGCGGTCGTTGAAGTCACAGGATAAATTCACGTTGATCCTGTTCAATAGTGAGGTGACGGCTCTCCAGACCACGCCCGTCGCTGCGACGCCGGAGGCGATCGATCAGGCTCTCCATGCCGTTCGTACCACGCGCCTGAGGGGAGGCACGAATCTGCAGGCGGCGCTCGAAGCGGCGCTGAAGCAGGCCCCGGGCGCCAATGCATACGTGGTGGTGTTGGGGGATGGCGGGTCCACGCGGGGCATCGTGCATAACGGCAAGCTTGCGGCTTGGTATGCGCAACAGTGGGGGCAGATCGCCGTGCCGCAGCGTCCGCACACGTACTTGTTCGGTGTGGGCGATGATGCGAATCTTCCTTTGTTAAAGATGTTGTCCCGGCAAGGCGGCATCCTGGAGTGGGTGCGATCCACCGAGCCGATCGATTTCAAGCTCAACGCCTTCCTGGCAAAGGTGGGACGCCGGCCTTTGGAAGGCTTGGCTTTGCGGGCGGAGCCGGCGGCGAATTTCGACATGATCTATCCGCTCGAGGAGACCACCTTTCCCGGCTCCATCGGGGCTTGGGTCGGGCAGTATAAGAAGCCCGGAACCGCCACTTTTCGCGCATCGAAGCAAACAGCGAACGTGAGCTTACCGGCGGCCGGCGCTGAGCATGAACACCTGCCGCGCACCTGGGCGAAGGCCCGGGTGGATGCGCTGCTCGAGAAAATCGAACGCGAGGGCGAGGATCAGGCGAGCATTGACGAAATCATCACCTTATCGCGCAAGTACAAGTTCGTGACGCCGTACACTTCGTTTTTGGCGGCGCCGCGCGCGCTGCTGCGTCCGCGCCTGATACGCCCGGGCGATCCGGTGCTGCGCGTGAGAACAGATGAATCCATTGTGGGCGTGGTGGCGATGTTCCCGTTTGGTCTGGTGAAGCAGCTGAAGTATCTGAAGGAGGAAGATACGTGGCAGACGCGATTCCTGGCTCCTTCCGACATGACGGACGGAACATACCATGTGCGGCTTATTCTGCGCGATAAGGGAGGCCGGGTCTATAGGGAGGCGAAGAGTTTTGTGATTGCCAGCAAGCCTCCGGTAGTGCGGGTAAAGCTCGACAAGACACAGTACCGGCGCGGCGACCCGGTGCGTTTGCATGTGAGCGCCTCGGCCACCACACGCACGATCACCGCCCGGATGCCCGGCGCCAGCCCCGCCTATTTGAGATGGAGCGCCGGGACGAAGACCAATACCGGTCAGCTGGTGGTGCCTGCGCACCTGCCCGCGGGGCGCTACAAGGTGACGGTAAATGCCGAGGATTTCGCGCACAACATCGGCTCTCAGGAGGTGACTCTTGAAGTGCTCCCGTAGGCTGGTTTTCTTGACGGCGGCTGTTTCGATTGCCGTTGGCAGCCGCGCCGCATTGCCCGAGTGGGTGCGCTTTGTCGAAGGCGGCAGCCGCGTGGAGAGCGTCTTCTTCCGGTCGATGGCGCTGCCGGGGGGATCGGTGAACGTACGCCGCCCGCCAACAGAGACACGGGCGGAACTCACTACGCTCATCCATGCCACGCCGGCGCAGGCGGATCTTTACTCCCTGCGGGCGAGGGAAGCGGAGTTGCTGCTCGACTTTGGCGCGGCCGAAGCCGATTGGAAAAAGTACGCCGAGTTATCGAAGGACAGGCTTGCTCTGGCGGATTATTATCACCGCCAGCTTCGCGTGAATGAAGAGTTCCGGACACTGGCGGCATCGGCTGCCAATCCGAAGACTTTCGAGCGCATGATCACTCTT
>DATLCW010000058.1:0-4044 GCA_035526195.1 Bryobacteraceae bacterium | reverse complement strand
TCAGCCAGATGGTGTTGCGGACGTTGTGCCGCTTCATATCGCGCAGCAGGTCTGCAATCTCCAGTTCCCGCCCCAGTGCCGGACCATTTCCATTGGCGGACGCTTCAAACATCGGCCGCCCCTGTCGATCCTTGCCATCGGATACCAATAAGGCGATCGGCATATCCGCGGCGATCACCTTCCAGGTTGCCTTGGATCGCCGCAGGTCGTGCTTTAGCCAGTTAATCTGCGCGGCTCCGAGGAATGCGGTTTCGGGGGAAGGCGCGGGCTGACGGTTCCAGCTATTTGCCGCTCGATAGGAGCGCATATCCAACACAAACAGATCCAGCAGCGGGCCGTAGGTGATCTTGCGGTGGATTCGACTACCCGCCAAACGTATCGGCGCGTATTCCAGAAACGCCCGCCGCGCCCGGCTCACCAGCACCTGCACGTTTTTCTCCTGGTACTTCCCGTCACTGCCCAGGTCCTTTCCCGGCGACCAGTTGTTCAGCACTTCGTGATCGTCCCACTGCCAAACCTGGGGAATTTCAGAGGTAAAGCGCCGTACATTTTCGTCCAGAAGATTGTACCGGTAGGCGCCGCGGAATTCGTCTAGAGATTCAGCAGCCTTGCCTTTCTCCTCCGTGACAAGGTTTTTCCAGATGGCGCCGCCCGGCAGTTTCACCTCCGCTTGTATAGGCCCATCGGCGTAGATCGTATCCCCGCTATGAATAAAGAAGTGCGGCTCCAGGCGACGCATCGTCTCAAAAATACGGATTCCGCCGATGGCGGGGTTGATGCCCCAGCCCTGTCCCACCATATCTCCGGACCACAGGAATCGTACCTCGCCGCCGGATTCCGGGGCGGTACGAAAACTCCCTTCCACGGGTGCGCCGCCTTCCACCTGCGCCTCGTAGAAGATTCGCTGCCCGGCCGGCACGCCCCGCAGTTCGACCCTTCCGGTGAAGTCGGTGGCGGCGCTCAACATCGGTCCGCGGACGGTTCTGACGTTTCCTTCCGCCTTCTCAGTAGTCCGCCAGCGAACGGTCATTTGTCCAGGCTGAGCGCTACGCATCCATACTACGCCGCGTCCCGGAAGGACATCTCCCACCTGCACGGCCACCGGTTCGGCGCGGCCGCCCCGCAAAATCGTGGCTCCGCATGCCGATGCGGCCGCTACACGGAAGAACTCGCGTCTGAGCATGCGCCTATTGTCTCGCAGCTATCATGGATATATTGATGCATCGATCTCTAAGCGCCCTGGTGGGCGTACTCTTTTTATCTGTCTCCGGTCAGTCGACCGAGCTCAAGCCCTCTACCGAACGCCAGTACCGCGAATACCTTTCCAAGCTGGAGAAGCGGCTGGACCAGCGAGACAACTTCCTGCTCATGGATTCCACTGCCGGACTCCGCGCCCGGGTCAAAGCCGGGGAAGTCCATATCGCCGAGAATCGACCGGCGCACGAACCGGCTGGCGGTCTCATCCATCACTACGACGGCGCCGTGTTCATCCCCGGAGTCACGGTCAAACGGGTGATCGAATTCGTTCAGAACTACGACCATCACAAGCAGGTTTACGGTCCTGAGGTAATAGATTCGAAGACGCTGAGCCGCACAGGAAACGACTTCCACATCCGGCTGCGTCTGCTGAAGAAGAAACTGATCACGGTAATCCTGGAAACCGAGCACGATGTCCGGTACAAAGCGCTGAGTCTCACCCGTTGGGAGAGTGTTTCGCGTTCTTCCAAAGTTGCGGAGGTGGAAGCCGCGGGCACCCACAAAGAGCACGAGTTGCCGCCAGGCACGGGTCACGGGTTCGTATGGCACCTGGATAGTTTCTGGCGCTTCCTGCAGGCGGACGGGGGCGTATATGTGGAATGCACGTCGGTTTCCTTGTCCCGAGATATCCCGTTCGGCATGGCTCGCCTGATTCGTCCGATCATCGAGGAACTGCCGCAGGAATCCTTACGGAATGTGCTGGTCAAGACGCAAGAAGCGCTGAAGAAGTAATTTTAGCTTCGGCCTTTTCTGGGAGCCATGACTACCCGCGCCGCACCCGGCAGCAGTTCGATCCGGTCCATGTTGTAGCCCAGCTCGAATTCCTCTCCAATCCTGGCTTGCGGGTACAACGGCGAGACAAATGTTCGAATCAGCATGTCTAAAGCGCGGCCTTTGATGGCGGTATCGCCGAGTTCGACCCGCTCGAGATCCACCCGGGCATTTCCGTTGGACGATTCGATCCGGCCCACTACTTTGACCGGATGCTCGCCGCTGACCAGCTTCGTCAAAAGCCAACCCAGATCCTGACCCTTGGCGTGCCGCATCTTCACGAAGTCCACGATGGCGTAGCCGGTGGCGCGGCCGTCTGTTATCTCCACTCGCGGCTGTTCGAGGCCTTCGGGAACCACCTCCTGCGCTTTCTTCAGCAGGAAGGCGTTCAACTCTTTCTCGCCGAATATCATTTGCGTACCCGCGGGGATTTTACCCTGCTCAATCAGTTCAATCTTCTTGGCGGCGGGCAGCCTGTCGTAGCGCGAAGGCGCCGGAGACAGGGGCAAAGCGAAAAGAAGAAGCATCGCGAAGGGCTTCATATTTCCATTATCGCCTCATCGCGCTCGCGAGGGTGTGGGAGAATCGATGGCCGCTACGGCCTCCGTTCCTTAAGAAGCAGCGTTACGAGAAAGTTTTCGCGTCGTGGTGATGCCTGATTGCCTTCCAGCTTTCGAACGCTTCTGAAACAGCGTCAATTCGTTCCCAAGTGTCCACGCGAGTCCATTTTATCGAGCCATCATAATCGGCGGTATGGCGATGTTGCTGCATCTCCACAAAAGTGTGAGCGATTGCGTACAAGTGATTGGCGCGCTCAAGGTCTGGGCCAGGTGCAGGTTTGCTTTCGCCTCTTAGGTAGGCGCGGATTTCCTCTCGCTTGGTCCTACATACTTTTCCCATAAGACCGTGGTCGAACATTCGTGCCAGCGTGGAGCGCTCGGCGGGGCGTTTCCAATTCTTAGTGGTCTCCGAGATCAGGAGATGGAACAAGGCATAGTAGGCGCTTGAAACCGCTCGGCGTAGGCTGGCTTGCTTGGGCCGCTTCGGTTCGCGTTGCGCGAGATGCTGCGCTTGTTCAAGCAGGTCTTCTGGAAACGCCATTACGCTCAAGCCCAGGTGGGTTCCTGAAGTTGGGCTTGCTCGGAAGCGCTGCGAAAATTGAAATACGCCTGAAGCCCCAATTCGTCGGGCTTAACCTCGCTAAAGACGGTGGCCGTCACCCGTTTGGCAATCTCCCGCAAATGAACGCGGCGACTGGCATGATCGGAAAGTACTACCCGAAAGAAAACGGCTCCCGCGCCGGTCCAGTCCTCGCCGAGGCTATAGCGAATCCGGATGACATCCGGAGCGAGAGCGCGCGACGCTTTCGCCACTGCCGTTTCGATTCTGCCCTGGTGAACAAATCCGCTGGGACTTACCGCCATAAATCCATTATCTCTTGTCTTGACCAGCGTCATTACAACACCCGTGTCAGGCTCAGATAGTAAAACGTATAGGTCTTGCCGGGCGTGGTGCTCTTCAAGAACTCGCCGTTAAAGATTCGCCCGATGCCGCCCCCGAGCTGTGTTCCTTTCACAGGAATCCAGAAGAATTGAAAATCCGCCTCCTCTCCCACATGACGGCCGCTGCGCCCCGTTACATCCCGGACCTGCAGGCTTCCATTGGGAGCATACAGTCCGTCGGTGGGCGAAGCCAACCACCACGAATGAAACTTGCCCTGCACGGTCCAGCCTTTCCGCGGCGCGACTTCGAGGATAGAGCCCAGATGGCGGATGTTTTTCCATCCCACCTGATCCGCCAGCCCGTACTTATCGTGCGGCGTGGGGTACAGCACATCAATGGTCTGATAGCGCCCATCGCGGGGATTCGTATCGCCGGAGGAGAGGTTGATATCGCCGGTAAGCGTGGGTTTCCATCCCTTCTCGCTCAAGGAACGGCGCACCCGCCAATACCCCGCCCAGGCGCTCACGCGATCCAAGCCGCGGGAGCCGCGCTGCAGCACCGTATCGCTCGATG
>DATLCW010000071.1:0-6172 GCA_035526195.1 Bryobacteraceae bacterium | reverse complement strand
GAACGAATCCGCGGCGGCTGGCACCGAAAGGAAGGCTTCCTGATATGCGGGAAACGGAAGTGTACGAACTGGTCTGCGGGGAGTGCGGGAACCGGGTGGAGTTTGCGGCGGGTCCCTCGCGGACTTGTGAGCTTGCCCAGTGTCCGCGATGCACTGCCGCATTGAGGATTGCCTGGCGGCCGGATACCGAGCCGGGGAAGGGTTCAAGTGAAACCTGAGCGGGAATGGCCGGCCATCATCGGGTCCTTGCAGTCGGATATTGCCGCAAACGACGAGGAGGCGATCGGGCGGGCGGCGATACAGTACTTCGATTTGGAGGATACACCCGCCGTCCGCAGCGCGCTTGCGGCGTACCTGCTGCCTCTGATGGCTACGGCGCGTGGTGGTGAGTCAGCGATAGCCTGCCGCTTGCGCAACATCTGCCGGCAGCGGGATCCGAGCTCCTACGTCCATCGGAAGGTTATGGCGTTGCTCTGCGGATCGCGGAAGATGCGACTGGCCAAAGCCACGGCGGCCGAGCCCGCGTTGCTGGAGATTGGCGCAATCGATATCGAGTTTGCGGTGGATCCCGCCACCGAAATTGACTGGCAGGAGGTCGCCATGGAGTTAACGCGCCGTGGCCGCTTCCGGCTCTCCGCCATACTTGACCGTTATGAACGGGGATTAGCGCTTCTCGACAGGGATCGAAAGTTTCTCCGTCGAAAGAAGGCGGAGGTTCGATGGGCCGCGCTGGCTGTTCGCGAAATCCGGCGCACTCCGTTCCCGCGGGGCGGTACCGCTGAGCCACTGCTCGGAGACGCTCACGAACCCACGCGGAACGTGGGCTCATACTTACCCTGCGGATGCTTTGAAAAATACTTGAAAAATTTATGTCCGGAATCGCGTTTTCAGCATGCTTATAAGTGAGGGCTCATGATGACTTTCGAACTCGCCATTGTTGGCCGGACACAAAACGGACATCCGCCGATGATCCTCGGCAGGTTGGGGGATCCCGGCTTGCTTAAGCAGGCGGGCGCCGCGATCATTCAGGAAACCGAGAAGCAGGCGCATACAACCCGCGATCGAGCGGTGGCCTCCGGGCTCATGGCTCAGGCACGGTACCTGCGCAGGATGCTTAACGAGTGCCCGGGGAAATGCTCTGACCACCATAAGGAGACAGTATGAATCTCGGCGCAATTTTAAGCCGCTTCAAGCGAATCCCGTCCGCTCTCGAAGAGCTTAGATACGAGCACCGCCCCGTTGATATCATTCGCAAGGGAACACGTGAGGACGTATTCGATATCCCCGGTATTGATGGCGGGCCGGGTGTCCCGACCGCCGTGGATCTGCCGACCGACCAGATCGAGCAGGAGCAGGTACGGACTGGTGCGCCGTCAAAATTTGGCACCTTCGTAAAACAGGGGCTACCCGCCATGTTGCGCGCTGGTATCGTTGCCGCTGGCTCTCCGACCCCCGGACAAGTCGGCACGGCTGGCGATATCTTCGGCGCGTTGCGTGTGGTAGAGGGCGACCAGAACAACCGCAACATCATGCAGATGGAGATCCAGCGGCGTCACCGGCAAGAGGCGATGCAGGACCAGATGCAGCAGGCGAAACTGGGAGAGGTGAACGCTACTGCTGGGTTGCGGCAAGCGCAAGCCGAGGCGGTGCGTGCGCCGAAACCATCGAAACTGACCCGAGGGCAGGAATACGACGAGTTGTATAGGCGGGCCTTTGATGTACTCGGCGATCCGTTGGCGGCACACAACCATGCCATGTCCGGCATCAACCGGAACAGCACGGGCTTTATTAAGCTCCCTCCTAAGACATCCGAGGCGGCGCTGGCGGAGCTGGAATGGCAACACAATAACGGCGATATCGGCAAGGATGTCTATCTGACGGCCAAGCAGCGGCTGATGGATTCGCTGCAAGAAGCCAGCCGGGTGAAGAGCTTCGGAGCAGGCGCTGGCAACCTACCCTTCAGGCTCCCTATCACGGGGCGTACTCCGGACGGCAAACCCACCTTTCTTGGGATGGAGTTGATGCCGGACTCAAATGGGAATCCTGCGATCCGGCTGAAACCGATCGAAGGCGGACTGCCGCCGCCTGAGAAGAAGCCTGTTCCTCGCTCGCCGTGGCGTCCTCGCCGTCAGGTGGTTACGACCAAGGACGGCAAGGTGGTAGTGATTGACCCGGACAACCCGCAGGCTGGCGGCACGCTGGTCCCAGGCGTAGAGCGTCCGCTTTCTTTCGGCCAACAGCAAATCGACAGCCTGTTCGGTCCGCCTTTACCCACAAGCGGATTGCCCAATCCAGCCAAGAGGAACAATCCATACCGCAGGTAATCTCCTATGCCGGACATCCGAACCATTCTCGATCCGCTGCGGGTGGATGAAGCAGTGAAAGCCCAGGCATGGGACGACTTCAACGAAGCAAAAGACGAGAAGGAGTTTCGCCGCCGCTTCAATAACTCTACACTTCCGGACGATGCAAAGGCCGCCCTGTGGGACGCAAAGTTTGCGCGCTCTGCCGCCTCCAAGCCGGAACGCGAGTCATCCTTGCCGGTTGTTCGCCCCACAGATACCGAGGCTGCCTACGTCAACGCTGAGATGGAAGGGCGTTCGGTCAAGATGCCACCGGCCGCACCCGTTCCGCTCCCGGCAGCGCTGCGTCCGAATGGCCGCGTCGAATCGCCTGCGTTTCAATTAGCGGCGGACACCGGCGAAGCGCTTGTGAGCCCCGTGATCGAGGGGATTGAACGCGTCAACACCGGCGTCAATCGTATTGCTGGTAGGTTCCCGTGGTCGCAAGGCGCGAGCGAACGGTATGCACGTGGAGCAAGTGAAGTGCTCAGAGGTGGGGGTGAAGCCGCACTACCCCTCATCGGCGCGGGCATCGGCTCCAAATTCGCCGGTACGGCAGCGACGGAAGGCGTCAAAGCAGCCGCTGTACCTGTGGCGAAGGCTGTAGGTGCGGCAGGGGCTGGATTGGCCGCTCAGTTCGGCGTGGAGAAGGCTGCAGAATCAGCGGGCGTTCAAGAAGGGGCCGCGATGCTGGCGGGAGACGCTGCCAGCGTGCTCCCGTTCATGAAGGCTGCGCGTTTTTTGCGGGGCAAGAGTGCGCCGGAAGTGCCGCCCGTTACGGAAAGCGCGCCGCCAAAGTCCGCACCCTCCGGCAGTGCGCCGCCACAGCAGGGCCGTCAGAAACTCCCGCTCAAGGATCGCCCCCCGATAGAAGATCAAACGTTTGGGGATACCGGCAAGGAAGATGTATCCACTTTCTACAATGTGGATCGCTTAAACATACCGGAGGCTGGAAAGCAGGCGATCAAGGCCGAGATTGACGGGGCGCACCGCAAACTCTTCGACGTAGTAGGCCAACGGCTGACTCACAAGGAAGTGATCGACTACGCTCAGAAGACTTCCGATGTTCTCGGCCGTACCGTCACCCGTGAAGAAACGCTAGCAAAAGAAGCGGCTAACCTGAACCTCCGGCAGAAGATCGCGGAAGCGGGGAAGACCGGCAAGGTGGATGCGGAATTCATTGACCTCTGGATGAAAGACAAAGCGGCTGGCGAAGACATTGCCCGTCAACTCCGAGCCCGCGCCATCCATGCCGATCCGAACGATAAGCCGATCCTGAACCAGATACTTGACGGCGTCCTGCAACAGAATTCCAACGCAGACGAAGTGTTTGCTGCCGCGAAAGACGTGAACTTCAACGATCCCGAGCAGGCCACGACATTCTACCGGCAGTTCGTGAAGCCCAAAGCCAGCGAGTGGGTGGACCTGTTGCGGTACAACTCGATGCTGTCGAGTCCCAATACTCACCTGAACAACATCTTCAGTAACTGGGTTGGATCGGCAATTGTGGCGCCGATTGAGAAAGCGATCGCTGGCGGGATTGACGCGGCAGCCTCCAAGATCGGCAACGTGGCCGGCGCAAAGACTTCATCCTATGGGCTTAATCCAGGATTTGAGCCCCGCCCGCGTACCCGGTTCGCAGGGGAAGCTGTGCCCTACATGAGGGGGTACGCTGAGAATGCCGGAAAGGCTGCGAGAAATTTCGTCAACGTCATGCGCGGTTCCCAGATGATGAACCAGCCCGACGTGAACCGTATTCCCCTGACGGTCAAGGGTTCCTTCCTGCGGCCGGTGGAACGCAGCCTCGATGTCCCTATGCGTGCGCTTGAAGCAGCCGACCAGTTCTTCACGGCGCTCACCGAAGGTGGAGAGCGCAAGGCTCTGGAATATAGCCAGCGAAAAGGTGTTGCTGTTTCCGATGTCGAAGGAACCGCCAAGAACGTAGCAGCGCAGCGTCTGTTCCGCGGTCAATTGGGCGGCGAAGACCAAGGGTATCTGCTGCACATGATCGACACGGGAGCGAACATGCTCAACTCGATGCGCAACAGCAAGAATCCGCTGGCAAGGAATGTCTCAAAGTTCGCCCTGCCTTTCGTAAAGACTCCGACAAATCTGGTGAAGCAGGGAATCGAATACTCGCCCGCGGGCATTCTTGGTCTTCCGGGCAACACGAACAAGACACAGCAACTGGCGAAGATCGCGATTGGTACGGCAACCGCGACCGGCGTGGCGTTGCTGAACGGTACGGACAGGCTGACCTGGGAGGAGCCGGTCGACGAAAAGGGGCGTCAGCAGTTCCGGGAAGCCGGACGAATTCCCTACGCCGTCAGGATCGGCGACACCTGGGTGCAGTATTCCAGGCTGCATCCGGCAATGGCATTCAACTTTGCATTGGTCGCCTCGATCAAAGACAAGATGGCGCGTGGGCAGATGAGCGACGACGTAGCCGAAAACGTTCTCAGTATCTTTGCCCGGCATGCCAACTTCGTGGCCAACCAGTCCTACATGAAAGCCGTGGGGGACATCGTCGGCACGGCAAAGGGTAGCGCATCGGGTCTGGCCAACTTCCTTGCAAATCCAGTCCAGCAGTTAATTCCGTACCGCGCACTGCTCAGCTATGTGGAGCGGTTGACGGACCCGGTGCAGCGCCAAGCCGATCCGACCGGCTCCTTGCTCGAACGCCAAATGCAGACGATCATCGCCCAACTTCCCGGCTTTGCCTCAAAGGGAGTCCCTGGTTTACGCGATGTGCGGCCGCAGGCATTCGGGCCGATACCGCCGCGCCTCGATAGTAAGTCCAATCCGATCCCCAATCGCTACCCGTGGTTGAATGCGGTCTCGCCGGTGCGCATCTCGCCTGTACAAGAGACAGCCGACCAAGATTATCAAAGCGCCATTGCCATTAAGGGGGAAAGCGCGAAAGCCCGCAAAGTGGGTGAGAAAGAGCGTGAGGCCGCCGAGCAAATTTACGGAGCAGCCAAACAACAGCCCACGCCTCAGGAGGCCCAGAAGGTACTTGGGGAACTTGCCGCACAAAAGCAGATTGGTCCGGCAGGCAAAAGGCATATTGTCAACCTGGCGAAGAAGCAGCGGCTCAACATGACGGAAGACGCGCTGGTCAGCGCCCCGGTCGAGGTGCGCGCAGAGGTGCTTGTTGAGAAGCTGGACGCTTTGCAAAGGGATGACAAGGCAAAGTTAATGCGGGATTGGATTCGCAAGAGCATTGTCACGCGGGACGTTTTGAAAACGAAACTGTTCCAGGATTGGATCCAAGCCCAGGCAGATTCCCAGAGGCAAAGTCAAGGCGTTCAGTAAGCGTCGCGTGACGCGACGCTTTTATGTTGCTGGCAATGAAAAAACACCCATGAAACTCAAATTGCTCCTCACGGCCGCGCTGGCGGTCCACGCGCAGGCAGCCGCCAGCTTCACTCTGGATGCCACGTACACATTCACGCCGCTCAGCGGTTCCCCGCCGACCCCGCACGCCTCTTCCGTCAGAGAGGTCGCGGTCGCGACGCCGCCGGCCGATTGGACCTACTGTGGCGCGCCGGGGACCAACGGCGCTTGGGAGAGTTATTGCCCGGACGAGGGTTACGCTTCCGTCGTAATCCCCACATCGCAATACGCCGCACTTTCGGATTCTGGCGCCCCGACCGCGAGCGAGGTTACCAACCTGACAAACGCAATCGCCAACAGTGCAATCACCTGGGCGCCTTCCGGATACGGCTTCTCTTCCACAGGCTCTCTGACGAGTTCGACAGGGGCGACGGGGCATGGCGCGCTCTCCCATTCAAATACCGTGTTCAGCTCGCCCGCGGGCATGGCGGGCA
>DATLCW010000051.1:0-43691 GCA_035526195.1 Bryobacteraceae bacterium | reverse complement strand
CGCCGCCATTTCCACTGAGACGACCAACATTTCCAACATCAAGACGAGCAGAGATCTCCAGGAACTGCCGCTCATTTCACGGCATGGCGGAGACCAGGGCTTCTATTCCTATGTGCTTCAGAATCCTGGCGTGAATAGCATGCCTGGCAACAGCTTGAACAACGTGCAGGGAATCCGGCAGCAGTCCGGCGTGCTGCCTACCATGGATGGAATCGCGGTAATGGCTTATCCGATCGGACCCGGTCCGGTTCAGCCGAGTCTGGAAGGCGTCCAGGAAGTGAATGTTCAGCTGGCCAATACGCCGGCCGAGTTCGCAACCGCGGCCAATTTCGCCGTCGTCACCAAGTCGGGTACCAATCAGCTTCATGGCACGGGCTTCTGGGCCTACAACGGCAACAGTTTGAATGCCAGGGATTTCTTCAGCACCGCCCGGCCCTTCCGCGTGTACAACAATTTCGGAGGCGGTATCGGCGGCGCGATTCGCAAGGACAAAACGTTCTTCTTCGGAAATTATGAGGGGTCGCGCGAGGCGGCCAAGGTGGTCGTAACCGCTAATACGCCGCTGCCTGCCTGGCGCACTGGCGATTTCAGCGCGCAAAGCGGACGGGTGATTGATCCGCTGACCGGCGAGCAGTTTCCCGGCAACAGGATTCCCGCAAACCGTATCCACCCGGTCTCGCAAAAGGTGCAGGATTACTTCTTCCCGCTGCCGAATTTCGGAGCTTCCGGTTTGCAGGCAGGCAACTGGCGCGGCCAGTTTCCGGGTAATACCGGGTTCACCCGGTTTGATGATTTCGGAGTGCGGGTGGACCAGAATTTCAAGAATGGCGACCGCGTTTACGTGCGGGTGAACTACCGCCGCCTCCCGCTGACGGCGCGGGAAGCTTCGCTGCCGCCGGTGGGCGAGCGCGTCCAGTTGCGGGGATCGCGCAGCGCGGTGATCTCCTGGACACATCTGTTCTCATCCGCGCTGCTGAATGAGTTTCGCACGGGCTTTACGCGGCAGCGGAATTACTACTACCCGGCGCTGATCGGCTCGGATATCCTGCAACAGGTCGGGATCCAAGGCGTGACTACCAAGGATATCCATAATGTTCCCGCTTTCAACATCACCGGAATCACCTCGACCGACCAGCCGAACTCACAGGCGCTCACTCTGGATACCAGTTTCCAGTGGACGGACAACCTAAGCTGGACCCGTGGACGGCATGCGATGAAGTTCGGCTTCGATGTCATCCGCGATCAGCTTGGCGGATACAACTATCCCAACAGTATGTACGGGTCTTACAATTTCAACGGCGTGTATACCGGGTCGCCCTACGGCGATTTCCTGCTGGGCATTCCGCAGACGACGCAGTTGACGATTCCCAATCCGCCGCGCTATCTGCGGGGGACGCTGTGGAGCTGGTACGCCCAGGATCAGTTCAAGGTGAATCAGAAGCTGACGTTGAACTACGGGGTGCGGTACCAGCTGCTCGGACCCTATTACGATCGTTACGGCAGCATCGCGAATTTTGATCCCAAGACGGGAGCCTTCGTGCTGCCGGAAGCCGGGATGAGCCACGTAAATCCGTTTTATCCGAAAAACATCCCGATTCTCTCCGCTTCGCAGGCGGGCTTCCCCGAAAAGACTCTGGTCCGTTTTCCCAAGAATAGCGTGTACCCGCGCATCGGGGCCGCGTACAAGCCATTCGCAGACGACAAGACGGTGATCCGCGCGGGCTATGGTATTTACGGCAATCTCGTTTACGGCAGCCTGGCGCGCGCTTTAGGGGGCGGGCCGTTTTCGGGCAGCACCACCTACACGAACGCCATCACGAACGGCGTGCCGTTGTTCAGCTTTCCTTCTCCCTTCTTACCGACCGGCGCGACGGCTACGCAGAACGCGTTCGGCGTCAATCCCGAACTGTCCACACCCTACACGCAACAGTGGAACCTCACCGTGGAGCGCCAGGTAGCCGGAGCCGCCCTGCGCGTATCCTATGTGGGATCGCACTCGGTGAATCTGATCTATACGCGGAATCTGAATCAGCCTCCGCCCAGCACGATTCCGTTCTCCAACAACCGGCGGTACTATCCGATATTCAATAACATCAGCTACTACGAAAACGGCGGCAATCAACGCTACAACGGCTTCCAGGCGACGATCGCCAAAAACTACGGAAACTCGTTGACCTTCAACACCGGCTACACGTGGGCGAAAGATCTTACCGACACCCAGGAAGGTACGTTCACGGGACAAACCATTCAGGACCAGTTCGATCGCCGGTCGGAGAAGGCCAATAATTTATTAACCGCGACCCACCGCGTGTATGGCTATGCGATTTACCAGTTGCCCGTTGGTAAGGGCCGCCGTTATCTGAACGGCTCGCGAGCGGGGAATCTCGTACTGGGCGGTTGGCAGATTGCCGTGAACGGCATGATGCAGTCCGGTCAGTTCTTTACACCCACGTTTGCGGGCTTCGATCCTTCGAACACGAACTCGATTGGAGGACGTCCTGATGTCGTTGCCGGTGTCAGCACGAATCCCGCCGGGGAGCGCTCGATCAGCAACTGGTTCAATGCCGCCGCCTTTAAGATACCAGGGTGCCCGGATGGCACTCCGATCTGCGCGCGGCCGGATAACATTGGAAGATTCGGTAATGCGGGAATCGGAATTTTGCGCGGGCATCCGATCTCGAACTTCGACCTGGCTCTTTCGAAGTACTTTCCGCTTCGGGAGAACCTGCGCCTGCAGTTCCGTTTGAATATGGCCAATGCGCTGAATCATCCAAACTTCGCTTTGCCGGCATCGAACATCAGTGTGCCTGCCACAGTGGGCCGCATTACGTCGAGTGTCCCGGCCACGTTCGGAACCGTGGCGCCGCGCGAAATCGACCTCCAACTGCGGATCGAATTTTAGCGGCCAAGCGATCTAATCCGTATCTTAGCTCACGAGATAAGATACGGATTACACGAGATTACCGTCGGTGCATCGAATTGGCGCCGTGGTGGCGCGATACTCGCCACCATGTTCGTCCTTCTGTTGGCGTTTTCCGCTCCTCCGTGGGCGGACTTGATGGAACAGGCCAAGCGGCAGGAAAGCCTGGGTGAGTACCGGCAGGCGCTCCAGACGCTCCGCTCGGCGCTGAATACTGCCCAACGGGAACCGGTGACCCTTCATCAACTGGGGGCAACGCTGAACAACCTGGGCGGTGTTCTGATTTCGCTGGGGGAGTTTGTCGAAGCGGAGAACACCTTGGCGCGATCGCTTCAAATGCTGCAGGGAGAGACGCCAGGCATCGAATGGACCTGGCCCTTGAACCATCTTGCCATGCTCTACCGGGCCACCGGCCGGCCGCGGGATGCGGAGGCCGCGCATCGGCGTGCGCTCGAAGCACGGCAGCGGACCTATGGGGAAAATCACCCGGCGGTTGGGCGAAGCCACGGGAATCTCGGCGCGGTTCTCATCGATCTCAGAAGGTTCGATGAGGCTGAAGACTGTCTTGGAAAGGCGCTGCGGATTTTCAGAGCTTCTCCCGGCATGCAATCGGATGAACCCACGGTGCTGGTGAATCTGGCGGTAGTGTACACGCAGCGGGGCGATCTCCCGGGAGCGCGAACCGCCGCCGAGGAAGCCGTGCAGGTTCTGGAACGTACGGCGGGAGTTGCCCATCCCTCCACCGGCCAAGCTCTGCTGACGTTGGGACGCATCCGGCTGAAACAGCGCCACTACGAGGCGGCGCAGGTGCTGTTAGGAAAGTCGGCCCAGATTCTCAGCGACGCTTTTCCGGCGGGACACGCCCTTCTAGCCGACGCGCTTTTCGCACATGCGGAAACACTTCGGAAGTGCGGTGAGAAGCGCGCGGCGAAGGAGTTGGAGCGGAAGGCTTCAGCCATGGTTAGGGGCCGCCCAGCGGAGAACATGGGAAGATATCGCGTCAGCGTGACGGAATTGAAGACGGAATTGAAGGCCTCGAAACAATAACTTGCCGCGTGTATAATCTAATTCGGAAGTTGCGGATGGATCCTAAGGAAAAGCGGACCGTGGCCCCTCCGCATGCATCGAACATCGTTTTCAGCGAATTCGAGATCGACCCGGCCGCAAGAGAACTGCGCAAAAGCGGCATCCGCATCCCGCTGCAGGATCAACCGTTCCGGATTCTGACCATTCTGCTTCAGCGGCCTGGGGAATTGGTGACTCGCGAAGAACTGCGGGACCAGCTTTGGCCGGCGGACACATTTATCGAATTCGAGCACTCGCTGAACACTTCGATCAATAAGTTGCGGCGCGCGCTGAGCGATTCGGCGGAAACCCCCCGCTTTATCGAGACGGTACCACGGCGCGGATACCGGTTCATCGGCGCTCTGGCCGCCCCGCGCCCCATCGTTGCCCAGCGCAGGATCTGGCCGGCCATTGCCGCGCTTTGCCTTGCCATGCTCACGGCCGGCGTTTGGCAATGGGCTCGCAGGCTCCCCGCTGAGCCACTCACCGCGACTCCCCTGACCACCTACCCCGGATTTGAACGAAAACCGAGTTTGTCACCCGACGGAAGCCAGGTTGCGTTCACCTGGGACGGCCCTGAGGAAAACAACACGGATATTTATGTAAAGGTGGTGGGCCCAGGGGAGCCGCTGCGGCTCACTACAGATCCAGCGGTGGACGACACCCCGGTGTGGTCGCCGGATGGAAGGTGGATCGCATTTGTGCGGCGGCATGCGACGGCTCCGCGCGGCGACGTCCTGATTGTACCCGCCCTTGGCGGCGCCGAACGGAAGATCGGCTTGACGGTTTTCAGTGACCTCACCATCGGCCCTACGCTGGCCTGGACTCGGGATAATAAATGGCTGGCGATTCGGGATGACAGCGGCTCCGGTCGTTCGCCTGGACTGTATCTGCTCTCCATCGACACGGGGGAAAGCAAACTTCTTTTACCGTCGCCCGCCGTGAAAGAGGCGCCCGAAGCGTATGCCTCGTTTTCGCCGGATGAGAAGAAGCTGGCATTCAGCCGCGACCACAAGCTTTACGTTGTGGACATCGAAGAACGCGCTGCGAAAGGCGAGCCGCGGAGGCTCACAAATGATCCTGCGACGATTGATGGTTCGCCGGTTTGGACTCCCGATCCGGGCGACATCGTATTCCGTAGCTTGAAGGGCGTCAGTGCGGCGACGCTGCGTCGCGTTCCCGCGGATGGTAGCGGGCCGGCTATCCCCATTCCCGGCATAGGCTCGTCCGCGTTTGAGCCGGCCATCGGGCGGCAGGGTGGAAGGCTGGTATTCTCGGAGCGTTTCCATGACAGTAACATCTGGCGGATGCCGCTCCGGGCAGGCGGTACGGCCGCGGGCCCGCCGGTGCGGGTGATTGCTTCCTCCCGAATAGACAGCGCTGGGGCATTCTCGCCAAATGGGAAGCGGGTCGCTTTCTTTTCCAACCGGTCCGGCACGGATCAACTTTGGGCGGCGGGAAGCGACGGTGCGAATCCCGTTCAACTGACCCACTTTTCTGGCGGGCTGGTGGGCACACCGAAGTGGTCGCCCGATGGGAAGTGGATCGCCTACGACGCCTATGCAGGCGGCAATCGCGATATCTATGTGATGGCCGCCGAGGGAGGTCCGGGACGGCGGCTCACCCAGAATGCGGCTGATGACCGGATGCCCGCGTGGTCGGCAGACGGAAAGTGGGTTTATTTTTCTTCCGACCGCGGCGGGCCACGAGAAATCTGGAGGAAGCCCTCGGGGGGTGGCGAGGAGGTACAAGTAACCCGGAACGGTGGTTACAATGCCCGTGAATCTCCCGACGGCAAATACTTCTGTTACATCACCCGTGCTGCCGAAGGGTTATGGATGATGCCAATTAAAGCGGGAGTGCCCGACGAAGCGAACAAGAAACTGGTGGCGAATCGCGCCAACTTTCTGGTATTCGACGTGTCCAATTCGGGCATCTACTTCGACGGCGTGACTGGGCCCGCTAACGGCACGCTGCGCTTCTACGACTTTGCGACAGGCTGTATCACGATAGTCGTGGAAACCGGAAAGCCGCTCTCGTTCGGGCTTTCCGTTTCCAGCGACGAACGATGGCTTCTGTTTGCACAAGTAGACCGGTCTGGAGCCGATCTCATGCTGATCGAGGGTTTTCGATAATGTGGGTCAGAATACGAACTTCAGGCCCAATTGCATTTCCCGAGGCTGCCCAAAGCCGACGATGCGGCCGTAAGGATTGGTCAACGTGCCGGGAGGCCCGATGTTCGGATTGGTCGTATCGCGGAGGACCGTGTCCATGGTGGTCCAGTTGGCGTGATTGAGCAGGTTGTAAACGTCCGCGCGGAATTCCACGTACATCGCTTCACTCATCCGGAACTTCTTGGAAAAGGTGTTGTCGAAATTCCACAGGCCGGGGTTACGGACCATCATGCGGGGGGCAGTACCGAAGCGCGGCTCCAGAACGGGCACAAAAGCGCCGGTGTTAAAGTAACGCGACTCGCTTTTGTCGCCACGCGGGAGATTGGCCTCGGCAATCATGTCCGGGCGGTCGAAGCGGGAAAACGCGTTGGGCAGCCCGGTGCCATCGGTGACTTGCGTCTGGTTCCCGGATTGTGCGGTAAAGACAACGTTGGTCTGCCAGCCGCCGGCGATCATGCCCAAAAAGCCTTTCCTGGATCGAAATAACGGCAGCTCATACACAATCGAGCTAACCAGGCGATGGCGGATGTCGAAAGTCGTGGAGGATTTGTCCAGCTTGCGATTCGAAGCAAAGTGGAACGCTCCGGGATTGCCCACACCCACGGCGCTTTGGCCCTGTTCGGCATCGCCGATGGCATGACCCCAGGTGTAAGAGGTGAGGAAGATGCCATGCGAGGAGCGGCGCTCAAATTTCGCCTGCATGGAATGGTACTGGCCGGAGCCGTCGGATTGGCGCCAGGTAATGGATGAGAATCCAGGGCGCAGCAAAGCCGCGGTTCCGAGGACGAAACGCGAATTGAAATCCCCAAGCGTGTTGATGTTGTACGAGGTGAAGATATGGTTGCTCTTATTGGCGACGTAGCCCAATTCAAACGAGTTGTCGCGGATGCGGTGCTGGGCCGACAGATTCCACTGCTGCACGGCGGTATTCTTCATCTTAGGATCCTGAGCATACACCGCGACGCGAGCGGGAATAGCGGCCGAGCCTGTCGAGAAGTTGTTCCAAAGCAGCGTCGGCACCGGGTTGGTGGCGAGTGCGGGCGCCGTGTAGTCGCGAGTAAATCCAAAGCCGGAGTACTCAGCTCCCGGTGCTCCGATACCGCCCGGCGGCGGATTGATCGCGTTCAGGATCGGGCCGCTGGGATGCTCCTGCTCGTAGAAGATGCCATAGCCGCCTCGCAGAACGGTGTTCGCGGCGCCAAAAGGACGCCATGCGAAACCAACGCGGGGACCCCAATTTTTCTTGTCGGCAAACATCAACGCGCGCCCGCCCTGTTCCTTGGTGGCGGTTGAGGCGAAGATCATCCTGTCCGTCTTCAGGTCGAAGCCGGCCCAGTGATCGCGCAGCTCTTTCCAAGGCTGGAAATAGTCATAACGCAGGCCAAGGTTCAGCGTGAAGGAACTGGAAACTTTGTAGTCGTCCTGGAAATAGCCGGCATTCCAGAACTGGTTCGGGCGGCCGTGCAGCGGCGCCACGCCGACGCTGGCGGAAGACATGTAGCCGAGCATGAAGTCGACCAGCCCGTCCCCGGTGTAGGCGCCGCCAGGCGCACCGCCAAAGCCCAGCACGCCGCGGGCGCTGAGTGTTTCGATAAACACGTTATTGCGGCGCATGATCATCGCGCCGAGCTTGAACGAGTGTTTCCCGCGCAGGATAGACAGATTATCGGCGAAGTGCCAAATCTGACCGCCATTGGGGTTCCAAGGCGCGGCTGTCCGGAGGCCAGGCAAACCGAGAGCGGAACCGCTTTGGGAAATGTTGAAATTGGGCGGCCCCCATTCCAGCGGATTACGCGTCAGCGGCAATTGATTAGCAATTCCCAATTCCGTGCTGATGTCGCGCGTGAAACTGGTTTCATTCTCTTCAAACGTCAAACTGCGATTCCATCCGGCGCGTGCCTCGTTGAAAATGGAAGTGGAAAAGACGTGGGTTTCGGAAAGGCTCAGGTTCTGATTCCGGCGGCTGCGTTTGAAAGCGCGGTCGCCTCCGCCAGGACCGAACAGCGGGAAGACATCGGTAACAAAATCATTATTAAAGTTGCCGATATACCGGCCGTAGAAGGAGTCGCGATCGGAGATGCGATAGTCGATACGGCCCTGAAATTCATCGGTGCGGATCTTGGACGGTCCCACCGGACCCTGGAAATTATTGATCAGATTGCCATTGGTGGGGGCTGGCACCAATTCCAGCACTTTCAGCGACGTGGGACTGATGAACCGCCGCATGTTGGTCGGATCGGGAAAGAAGCCAGTGGAAGATCCGGAAACGCCCAGCGGGTCTTTGATGGCCGGAAGCCGGGCGGCGATCAATTCCGAAAAATCGCCATTGCGCATTTTCAGCGTCGGTATCGTGCGTTGGGCGAACTGGCCGGCCCGGGTGCCGCGGATGCCCTCAAAGTTGCCGAAAAAGAAAAGCTTATTTTTGACAATCGGGCCGCCGCCGCCGCTGCCGAAGACGTTGTTGCGGACCACCGACTTGTTGGAGGTGACTAATTGTCCCGCCGCCGCCTGGCGTGCGCGCAACGACTTTGCGTCCTTCTGAAATGCGTTCAGCATGTCGTTTTGCAGGTAGTCATAGGCGTGGCCGTGAAACTCGTTGGTGCCGGACTTTGTGAAAATATTTACAAACGCGCCCGCCGCTCCGCCGTATTCGGCCGAGTTGGAATTGACCATCACCTTCACTTCCTGGACGGCTTCCAATGCGGGATCGAACGCCCGGGTGCCGCCATCGAAGTTCATGCCTTCGATGCCGTCGTAGTAGAACTTGTTCGAGAGGTCGGTAAGCCCGTTGACGCTCAGGGAAACGCCGTTGCGGCGGACGAAGCCGGCGTCGCGTTGGGCCTTGGAATTGTTATTCACAAAATAGGCGCCCGGGGCGAGCAGCGTGGCGGCGATGATCTGGCGGCCGGGCAGCGGGAGCTGAATGATCTGCTCCCTGCCGAGGGTCGTGGTCACGGTGGCTTCTTCGCTCTTCAGCCCGATGGCGGTTTCGGTCACATTGACGGTCTCATTTACTTGGCCGACTGCCAGCGTGACGTCGACCCGCGCCTCTTCGCTGGCGGAAATGTTGATATTATCAACGACCGATGTCTTGAAGCCGGAGGACTCCGCGGTCACACGATACTTGCCGAAATTCAGAAAGGGCACGCGGTAAGAGCCGGTGCTGCTGGTGGTCACCGTTTTGGCGACGTTGGTATCCACGTTCAATACCGTAACTTTGACGCCGGCAACGGCCGCGCGCGAAGGATCGGTGACCAGACCGGAAATGGTGCCGGTGATTTCCTGAGCGGACGAAGTGTTCATCCAAAGCAGGAATATGGGCAGGAAAAGCCGAGGTAATACAGAAATTTTCATAGACGAACCCCTTAGCGAGCGTTACATCACCTAGTGTTTTTTCACTATACAACAATCGATGGTTTCCAGAAAGACGACGGGCGAGGCGGGCGCACTATTGCCTCAGGTTCGCAGATCCGATCTAATAGCAGAGAGGGCTGCGCGGGATATTAGACGGAGGGTTGTAGGATCTTGGCTTCCACACCGAAGGTACCGAAGGACTTTGCCACCCAGGTGGCCCGCTTGCCGTTGGCGCCGAAGCTCATGATCGGAGGCGCTTTGCTACTGGCCATCGGTATCTTGACCTTTGCTTTTGCTCCCGACTTATGGCGGCCTTCGGTGCCCGCGGAACCCGCGCTGGGAACGGCAATTGTGACGGCTCAGCAGACGCCGCTTCTGGCCGCTCAGAACGACCAGAGCGAAGAACTAATGAAGCTGCCTAAAGGGACGCAGGTGAACCTGCTGGGACAAATCGCCAGCCTTTCCGAGCCCTTTGTCAGCGTGCAGTTCGTGTCGGGCAATAAGACTTCAAAACCGGGTTTTGTGCGCACCACCGATCTCGGCTCCTGGACGAGTCCGGATGCTGTGTCCGCGTGGACGTTTCTGCTCAGTACGAGGCCGGGCGAGAATGCGAGCGAGCCGGAGTTACGGGCCTTTCTCGAGGGACTGGAGAGCTACCGGAAGAAGTTCTCCGGAACCACGCAAAGCGCCGCCGCCAGCGTGGAACAAGCTAAGGTATACCTCTCGGCCGCGCTTCGGGCCAAACGGGAAGGGAAGCCGCAGGCGGAATGGCATTTGCAGGTCGAAAAGGCGAAGGAAGCTTTGAAGGGCGCAGGGGCGAGCCAGGCGGATGAAGCGGCACGGCTCACTCAGCGACTGGAGGAGATCGGAAAGCCGGAGGCGCCCTCCGCCGCCGTCCCCGCCGCGGCCACGGCTGCCGCCGCTCCAGACTCCGCGGTGAAAGCGTACAACACGAAAGCAGCCTCCTGTTGGCATAACGGCGATTTGGATTGTGTACTGGAACAGGCGGAATTGATGAAGACAATGAGTCCCGGACAAGCGGCCTGGTGGAAAGAAGAAGTCGCAAAGCAACGTCGAGCGCTACGAACGGGCACGAGGTAATTATGAGAACAGGTTTTGCCAGGTCAGCAACGACGCTGTTCATTCTTAGCGCAGCGTTTATTCCCGCAGGCTACCCGCAAGGGAGCCCCAAGCAAGGTGCGAAGCAAGGTACGAGGTCAAGCCCGAAGAAGGATACGTGTGCGGAGGGCCCGGTGACCCATGAAGGGATCCTGAACTTCCTCAGCGCGGCTAAGCGCGACCGTACGGACCGGAAAAAAGGGTCGCCGCGTGTTTCCGAGAACCTGATCATCCGGGAAATCGAGAAGTGTGGAATCTCTTTTGTGCCCACGGCCGGGAACCTCGAGGCGGTTCGAAAGCTGGATGGTTCTGAAAAGCTGTTGGCGGTCATTGACCGGGCGAAGAAACCCGCGGTTTCTGAACCCGCGGAGGCGGCCGAGCCCCCGAAAGTGGAGCCGCCCAAGCCCAAGCTGGGCCAACTGATGGTAGTCTGCGCGCCTGTGGAATGCGACGTGTATCTGAACGATGTGCAAAAAGGCATCACGAAAGAGGGAGTTTTATCGCTGCCCGGTTTACCGGTGGGAACGGTGAAGGTTGCGGCTCTTAGAAAGGACTACGATCCGGACCGGAATGCCCATACAGCCTTTATCCGCGAGAACCAGATTGAAAAGGTCGAGTTCACGCTGAAGGAGTCGCGAGCCGCATTGGACGCCCTTGGCCAGACCCTGTTCACGCGCATGCTGGAAGCTTTGGGAGGTGAGGCCGGACTGGCGGAGGCGAACCGGATCAAAGCGGTCAGCCGGCTGATTTCCTCTCGCGATGGCAAACAAAACCAGTGGCCGCTGCTGGCGCTCATCAAGCTTCCCGACCAAGCGAAATTCATCGTGACCAGAGTAGGGCAGCGGAATGAAGTCACCAGGTCCGATGCCGGTTTCCAATGGGACAAAGAGCCAAAGGAGAAAGGTGCGGAGCTGGAGGATGCTCTACGGGAATTGTTTGACCGGCAGTTCGGCAGGACGATGGAACGTCTGATGGCCGGCGGGCTCAAGAAAACGGCCCCGAGGCTGGTTCTGCCCGAAGGGGAGAGCCCGGTATTCCGTATTGAAGGCGGCATCGATACCTATGTCGTGACGCTGGACGCCGCGAACTATCCGCGGGAGATCCGGATTGAATCCAAGGGACTCACTTCCGGCCTGCGGCTTGTCTATGGAGACTATGCGAAGGTGGGCAAGACTGCATATCCGAAGGCCACTCAGGTGACCGCGCCCGGAAACCCGCCGCAGGGGATCGAGTTGCGCATCGACAATCTGGAGCTTGGCCCGGCGGCTTTCAAGGATGCCGAGATCGCTCCGAAGAAGGGGTCGAAGGCTTTGGGGCGGTCGAGGTAGGCGCGGCTGCGGATTACTCTTCCGTCGGCGCTAACGCCGGCACGGGCGTATCGGGGCTCATTGTTGGCTTCCGCTTGTGCCACTCGGTGGCCTGTTGGTAGGCATGCGCGAGCGCTAGCACGCGCCCCTCGGAAAAGCGAGGCCCGGCGACCATGAGGCCCACCGGCAAACCATCCCTACCGAAGCCGCAGGGGATGGAAATGGCGGGGATGCCGTAAATATTGAACGGCGCGGTATTTTCGAGTTCCGGATTTCTGATTTTGTCGCTCTCTTCGCGCTTGATGGAAGCATTGACCGTGCGCGGGTTGCGGCGGCGGGTGGGCAGCGCCACGAGGTCGAAATCGCGGAAGGAATCATCGATCGTACGGCGCATGAGGTCGAGCTTCCAGCGGGCTCGGATGTATTCGGACGCCTTGATGGCGGCTCCGTTTTGTAAGGCGCGGCGGGTGGGAATCATATAGCGGGCTGAATTGTGCGCGAAGAGTTGTTCATGATAGGCGAAGCTCTCTCCGCGTAAATTCATGTCCCGCGTGGGCGGCAGCGTACAGTCGGCGATGCCTTTGGTGAGGCTCGCCAAAACGCGCAGGGCATCTTCCACCGCCTTCGAGACATCATCATCGAGAAGATCGAAGAAGGGTGCGCGCGGCACTCCGATTTTCAAACCCTTGACGCTTCGCTTCATTTCCGCTTCGTAGTCCTGGCGCGGATGTTCGACGCTGCCGATATCGAGTTTGTCGTATCCCGCAAGCGCGTTCAGCAAAAGAGCGGCATCCTGCACGGTGCGAGTCATGGGTCCGCAATGATCCAGCGAGTACGTCAGGGGTACGATGCCGCGGATCGAGACGAGTCCATAGGTCGGCTTCATCCCCACAATGCCGCAGAACGACGCAGGCGTGCGGATGGAGCCGCCGGTGTCGGTGCCCAGGGCGCCATAGCAAAGTCCGGCCGCGACCGCCGCTCCGGATCCGCCGGAAGAACCGCCCGTGGCGCGATCGAGAGCCCAGGGATTGCGCACCGGCCCGTAGTAACTGGTGGCGTTGGTGCCTCCCATCGCAAACTCGTGGAGGTTGGTTTTGCCGATGAGAATAGCTCCGGCCGCTTTCAAGCGGCGGATGACTTCGGCGTCCTCTTCGGGAACGCGCTCATCAAACACGGCGCTAGCGGCGGTGGTGCGGATGCCGGCGGTGTCGACGTTGTCCTTAATCGCGATGGGAATGCCGTGGAGCGGCCCGCGCAGTTTGCCCGATTGGAGTTCGGCATCGAGCACGCGAGCCTGCGCCAGCGCCTGGGCGCGAAGTACGGTGATGAACGCGTTCAGTTTGGGATTGTATATTTCGATGCGGGCGAGACAGGCTTCGACGAGTTGAAAGGGTGTGGTGGAGCGGGCGCGGATGCGTGCCGCGGCTTCGCTAAGGCTGAGTGCCGCCAGATCGGTTGCACTTTGTGCTCGAGTTGCGGCCGCGCCGGCGAGACAGAACGCGAAGGCACGACGGTGTAGGGTGGGCATAATTTCCGTGGATTAGACGCCGAGTTTCACGATTGTATAACATGAAACACGCTGCATGTCCCTGGTTCCTGGTTCGAGATTTGGTCCCTATGAAGTCGTTTCGCAAGTCGGCGCCGGCGGGATGGGAGAGGTTTATTGCGCCCGCGACGCACGGCTCGGCCGCGACGTCGCCTTGAAGATACTGCCCGTGTCGTTTGCGGGCGATCCCGATCGCATGGCGCGCTTCCAGCGCGAGGCGCAGGTGCTGGCTTCGCTGAACCATCCGAATATCGCTTCCATCTACGGGCTGGAAGAGGGCGCCATCGTGATGGAACTGGTGGAAGGGCCGACGCTCGCCGACCGCCTCACAGCCGGTCCGCTTTTGCTGACCGAGGCTCTCGCGATTGCCCGGCAGATCGCGGAAGCGTTGGAAGCGGCGCATGAAAAAGGAATCGTCCATCGCGATCTGAAGCCGGCGAACGTGAAGATCACACCGGATGGTGTCGTCAAGGTCCTCGACTTCGGTCTCGCCAAGCTGGCGGATGATCCGGCGGGGTCTCCTGCTAATTCCGCGCATTCGCCAACGCTCACGATGCGCGGGACGCAAGCGGGAGTGATCATGGGCAGCGCGCATTACATGAGTCCGGAGCAGGCATCCGGCAAGCCGGTCGACAAGCGCGCTGATATTTGGGCATTCGGCGTGGTCCTGATGGAAATGCTGAGCGGCAGGGTAATGTTCGACGGGGAAACCGTGTCTCACACGCTGGCCGCCGTGCTCACGAAAGATTTGGACTGGGGGCTTCTGCCTGCCTCTACGCCTCGCCCGATTGCCGAGCTTTTGCGGCGTTGTCTGGATCGGAATATCAAGACCCGGCTGCGGGATATCGGAGAAGCGCGAATCGCCATCGAGCGTTATGCGGCCGACCCCCTGCCCGCGCCGGCGCAGGATACGCCGGCACCCGCGCCCAGGCGCCTTTGGCCGATCCTGGCGGCGGTGTTCGCAATCGCCGCGATCGTTCTCGGTGTTTCGCTGTGGCGGGCAAGGCAGCGCCTGCCTCAGCCCTTTCTCCAATTCGACTCAGTCGCCAGTGTTCAAATATCCCGCGGGGCCGGATTTTCGCTGGCAATCTCACCCGATGGCTCGCGCATCGTTCTCGCCGGAGCCGAAGAGAAGGGGAAACGGCAGCTCTTCACCCGCCTCATTTCAAATCCCGCCTTTACGCCTTTATCGGAGACGGCGGACGCAATCTCGCCGTTCTTTTCCCCTGACGGGCAATCCATAGGATTCTTCAGCGGAGAGCAACTGAAGCGTATCTCGGTCCTTGGGGGGCCTGCCACGACCATCTGTGCAGCGCCTTCGGGGCGAGGAGGGACATGGACGGAAGACGGACGCATTATTTTCGCGCCGGATACTCGCAGCCAGTTGTTTCAGGTGGGAGAAAACGGGGGCACTCCGGGCCCGGTAACGGTGTTTGAAAAGGAAAACGGAGAAGTGAATCACCGCTGGCCGCGGCTCATACCGGGCACGGACCTGTTGTTGTTCGTCGCCCACAACACCGGTGGGTCCTACGAGAAGGCCAATATCGTGGTGCAATCGCTGAAAACGGGGAAGCGGAAGATCGTCGTACGCGGCGGGACGCATCCCCACTACCTCACGGGCGGGTACCTGCTCTGGTTTAACAAGGTTCAACTTCTGGCCGCTCCCTTTGATACGAAATCGCTGGCAATCACCGGCGCCATGGTCCCGATGCTTCAGGACGTATCCAACTCCAACTCGGGCGCTTCGCAGTTCGCGGTTTCCGGCACCGGACTAGCCATTTACGCGCCGGGGCAGGCTTCGAACTCTCAACTGGGGTGGCTCGAGCCCGGTGGAAAAGTGGAACCAGCCGGCGAAGGGGGCTCCGAACTGACGCAGGTGAAAATAGCTCCAGACGGCAAACGAGCTGTTTTGACGATTCATCGCGAGAACGCAGCGTCTCTTTTTATCCACGATTTCGAACGCGGCACGCGCACCCGGTTGACGGCCGAGACCCGCGGGTGGCAGCTCGATCCGGTTTGGACCCCCACGGGAAAGCACCTCGTGTATTCGTCTAGTAATGGAGGCTTTGAGGGAGGCCGGCAGATTGATTGGGTGCGCGCCGATGGAGCCTCGCAGCCGGTTACGATTTCCGAATGGCCCGACGGCATCTTCCCGAAATCTTTTTCTCCCGATGGCCGGCGGCTGCTGGTGGTGTATCACGCCCAGCGGAAGAACCTCATCGGTATGATTCCGCTCGATCTCACCGATCCCGATCGTCCCAAGGCGGGTAAACTCGAGCCTTTTCTGTCGGAGCCGACCCGTGCTCACAATGCAGTTCTTTCGCCGGATGGCCTCTGGATCGCGTATGACGTGGGCGCTGCTCCCAGCGAAATTTTTGTGCGTCCGTATCCGGGGCCGGGTGGGAAATGGTTAGTATCCAAAGGCGATGGAATTGCGCCGTTCTGGTCGCGAGATGGGAGAAGGCTGTTCTACTATTCCGGTGGGACTAGCGGGCGTGCCGGGATCCATGTCGTGGATTATGCGATCTCGGGGGGCACTTTTGTTCCAGGGAAGCCTCAACTGTGGGCGCCGGCCGAGAGCATACGATTCCATAATGGTATTGGAACGCCCATTGTGGATCTCGCCCCGGATTCGAAACGCTTTCTGGCCAGCTACTTTATGGACGCCGGCCCCGGCAGCGCGACGAGCCTTCGCGCGCTGGTCAATCTGCAGGACGAAGTGCGGCGCCGCATCGGGAGTGGCGGGAATTGAGGCGTGGTGCCACGATTTCCGCGATGTCGTAGCGAATGCGCGGGCCAACAGGATCGTCTCAAACGATCTCGCTTAACTTGGAGCCTGCCGTTGGAAACGCGCCGATCCTTGCGCCCAGCACTTCCTCGGCGAGGGTCAGATAAAGATCCCCCAGCGTGCCGGTGGTACGTGTGTGCAACCCGGTTTTCATCCTGCCCGCGTGTCCGGCCGTAATCACCGCGAGATTGTTGTTCTTATGGGCATTGGCCTCGGCATGCTCATGCACAAACAACAGACAGGTGTTGTCCAGCATGTTGCCCGCGCCTTCCGGCGTGGCTTTGAGCTTGCCTATCAGGTAGGCGAACTCTTCCACGTGCCAACGGCAGATATCGCGCAGAATCCGCATCCCGCGGGGAGTTTCCACTTGCCCGTGCGTGTATTCATGATGCCGTTGCGAGGTATGCCCCAACCAGGGGAATCGCGAAAGCCCCTGGCACTTGGTGAGCATATAGGAGGCAACGCGCGTCTGCCCGGAAGCGAAGGCATGCACCAACAGCTCACTTTGCAATTTCGCAACGCGAGGCCAATCGCGGAGATCTCCGCCTTCTTCCGGCCGCTCCACCACCGTACGGTATTCCGGCGGCAGACTGGCGATGGATTTCTCCAGATCGCGAATCGAGCCGAGGTACTCCTCCAGCCGCAACCGATCGGCCTTGCCCAGTTGCGAACGAACGGCCCGCGCCTCTTCCTGAACGGTATCGAGGATGCTCTTCTGGCGGTCAATCCAGGCGCGGTCGCGCACTCCGAACAGCCGGTCGAAAAGCTGGTGCGGAAGCATCTCCGGCGGCAGTGGACGATCACGGTCCACCCAACTGAGATTCCGCTGGATGGCTTCCCCAAAGCTCTCCTGCGAGACACCGACCTGAATGGAGCGGAAACGGGAGTTCCCGCCCACGCGGCGCGCAATTGCCTGGTCAATCGAAATGCCCCCCGCGCCCCGGCCCGTGTACGGCATTCCGGAAACGACGGCGCTCATGGAAGGATAATGGCTGTTGCCCGGACCCGGCAGGCGCGCCGCCGGGCTGTCGATCCCGGTCACGATATGGATATCCCGGCGGAAGGGAGCGAGCGGGGAAAGACAGGGTGTGAACTCAAATTCCGTGCCGGTTTTTTGCGGAATCCAATATTTCTCGGGAATCCCGTTGCCGTTAAACCAGAAGACAAAGCGCGGTTCCACCGGCGTTGTGGAAGCCGCGTAAGCGGTTCCGTTTCCGTTAAACATGCCCGCCAGCGGAGGCAATCCGATACGGGCCACGGCGCCCGTCATGCCGATCCCCCGTAACAGTGTGCGCCGCGATAGCGGAACTGGCACGTTCATTGCCCTCCCTGTTGCCGTTGTGGCGTCCCTCCGATGGGGATACCATCCGCCACACCGGCCGGCTCCCCCCGAAACGGATCCGAGGAGGCTATCGCCATTATAAGGTCTTGAAACCGGAATTGCGACTGACGAAATCGCTCTAGAGCCCTTTCGATGACCGGCTGATCGTCCGCTGCTTCCGGGCGCCCTACCGCATAACGGAAAAGCTGCTTCACCACGCATTTCTGGCAGTTCGGCTCCCGCGCGAGGATACTGCCGAGCTCACGGGGCGTGCGGAAGTCCGAATTGCTCACGCCGCGCACGCTGCCCTGCGCTTCAATCGCCAGCTTGTATTCGGTGGGCTTGGTCTTGCGGCCTGACTTGATGTCATCCGCCGTCGGGTAAACCATAATCAGCTCATGATCCCGGGCGCGCCCAATCGCATCGAATCGTTCCAAGCCGAAGCCGATGGGATCCACCAGCGTGTGGCATCCGGCGCAGGTGGGATTCGTCAGATGGGATTGCAGACGCTCGCGTTGCGTCAGTGGCTTTTCATCGGTTACCGGCGGCAGCGTGGCATTCACCCCCGGTGGCGGCGGCGGCACCTGCTGGCAGAGGAAATGCTCGCGGACGAACAGGCCGCGCTCGGTGGGTGATGTGTCCGCCGGCTTGGAAGTGAGCGTGAGGAACGTGGCCTGGCCGAGAATGCCCGCGCGCGGATAACCGTCCGGGAAGGGGGTACGGGCCCACGGTTCCCGCGGCGAGTCGAGCCCGTAGAGCCGCGCGAGCTCGGGAACCACATGCGTGTAGTTGGCGGTGAAAAACTCTATGAAGTTTCCGTTTTCCCAAACCAGCAAACGGAAGAGCCGCGTGGTCTCGTCGAGCATGGCGGCTACCAGTTCCGGGGAATATTCCGGGAACAGACGCCGGTCCCGTAAAGCGCCCTTCAGCCGGTCAAAGCGGAGCCACTGGGCCAGGAACTCATCGAGAGCGGCACGGGCGCGGGGATCGGCGAGCATTCGCTTCCCTTGTTTTTCGATGCCGGTGACGCCGCTCAGATCGCCGCGGGCCGCCGCTTGCATCAATTCTTCATCGGGAAGAGTGTCCCACAGGAAATAGGAAAGGCGGCTGGCGACGGCGTAAGCTCCCGGCTCCAGATGAAATAAAAAGTGAGGCGACTGCAGCATCGCCTCGACCACCGTCTGCGCGCCCGCCGTAAAGCTGTTCTCGCGAGCGAAGAGTTTCTCATAACGTCCCACTTCGGCGGCCGTGAGAGGACGCCGGAAGGCACGGCGGCCAAAGGCGCGGATGAATTGCGCGCGGCAACTGTCCGAGGCAGGGCAGGGAATCAGCTTCCGCGAATCGCCTTTGGCAAAGGCCGCCCGCGCCAATCGCTCAGCCGCACGCGAATAGGCCTCCGCCAGTAAAGGAGAGATGGACTGCCCGTCCGCCTGGTTCGTGAATCCGTGGACGAAATCCTCCTTTGGAAACTGATCGGCGGGGCGTGTTTCTTCCCCCATCAGATCGCGAACGGTGTGGTTGTACTGGGAGTGTGTGAGCCGCCGGAGAACAGGTTTGGAAGTGCCGGTAACAGCCGCGCGGTGCGATGCCGCCGTGACGGGAATAGTGGCGAGGTAACGTACCCAAAGCTGAAGAGCCTCTTCTTCCCTCGAGCCTTGTTTGATGCGTTCCCCTCCGCCGTGCGGCGTGCGCTGCGTTGGCTTGCGCAAAAGCAACGAATCCCCGGGCTTGATGTCTGTCACGAACTGGCGCAGCGAAAGGCCGAACGCGCGGATCTCGGCTTCCGAAGCCCCGTCCCGGGGAAACTGCAGCCGGGTAGTGGATGCAACGCCGTTGTCATTGTGGCACTGGCGGCACTGCGCTTTCTCGAGAACCGGCCAGAGCTGGCGCACGAAATCGGCCTGCGCCAGTAACGGCTGGCACGCAACGAGGAGTACAAAAAATCGCCGCATATCGCTGAACGTCATTTTACCCGCTCACGGGCAGGTCAAAGGCAGCGACAGCTACGCAGTGGCGCTCATAGCCTTGGGTCGTGCAGCGGCCGGCACGGCCTGTAAAACGAACGGCTCACGGAAGCCGGCCAGCACGGGAGTCAATTGCTCCACCGCAGACCGCAAGTCGGACATCGTATCGACAAACTCGCTATCCCGGCGCCGTTCGAGCGCGGTGCGCATCGATTGGAACTCCTGGGTGAGCTCATGCAGCGAGCGCTCGAGCGACTCCGATTGCGCCCGCTGCGCCGGCAGCGCTTTTGCCAGTGCGGGTAACCACTCCGCCGCCAGTTCCCGCCGGATTCGGGATTCCATTCGCTCGCCGCGCACGCAGAGGACGCTGGCCATCCAATGCAGGACCAGGCAACCGGACAGTCCTACCGCCGCCAACCGTGGAGTCTCCGCGAAAGCCGCCTGCTGACCCTGAAACACAGTCATGGCGGCAATGGAGCAGAGCGCGATTCCGAGAACTCCCCACGCATGGGTGCGTAACTCGCGGATGCCGGCGCTGAGCGCGTATTGATCCGCACGGCTATGCTCTTCCGCGATCAGGCATGCTCCGGCCATATCTCCCGCGCGCGTGCTTACATGGAGACGGCGCAGCAGCGGACTTGCTTGCGACGCGGCTGAGACGAGCTTCTCCGACACCTCATGGATCGGTTTGGCGCCGAGCAGCTTTTTCGCCTCGATCACTACATCACGGCCTGATATCGTTTCTTCCGCCCACAGGCGCCACAACATCGCCACCGCTTGCAGCGCCCCCGCCGTAGCCATCATCGCGCAAATGGCAATACCCGCCCCTACCCACGGGGCCAGGGCTCCACCGGCGCTGAACGCCACCAGGAACGCCAGCGCCTTGGCGCTCGAAGCGGAACAGCGCAATCCAATGGGCACTGAGTCCGGAAGGTTCGGCGGGACCCGCGACGCCTGCACAGGCTTCCCCTTTACAGCGGCCCGCGGCGGCTCCGGAGAAACCAGAGCGGCCTGCCCCTGCGCCCGCTGCCAGGCTTCCTGCAGCCAGCGGGAATGGCAATCGACCATCTCCCCATTTGCATCCACGCGGGCCGCTAACGCGAGCACTTCCTCGGTCAACGTGCCGCCATCGAGAAATCTGGAACCCGCCGGCAAGAGACCGCGGGCCATTGAGGTTGCAAAGGTCTGACGGATTCTGGCCAGCAACGGTAAACTGTCATTTTCAATCGCGATACAGTAAGGCCGGGTGCGCCCATCTCCGATCTCGCCGTGAAACAAACCGCATCCGGCAAGCTCTCGCGGCGGTAGCACGGTGAATAAAATGCGAAAGGCGGTGTATCCGTAAAAGCCGGAACCAAGCTTTTGGGCATCAAACAAAATGCCAAGCTGAGGCATGGACCACACTCCTTCTGGAGATATGGTGGGAATGCGGGCGGCGAATTCTCAAAATGGCTTTATTGCCATCCCACCGCCGCGCCCTGATTTTGCTGATCCAGCCATTTCTTCAGCGGAGCGAAATACTCCATCATCGCCGTGGCATCCATCTTATCCTCCCCCGTCAATGCTTTTAAGGCTTCCGGCCACGGTTGACTCGCGCCCAGCTCGAGCATTGCCTTCAACTTCGCTCCGGCTTCCTTACTCTGATAAATCGAGCAGCGGTGCAGCGCCGTGGTGCAGCCCGCGGCCTTCGCCAGCGCGCGATGAAACTGGAACTGCAAAATGTGGGCTAGAAAATAGCGCGAGTAGGGCACATTCGCCGGTACGTGATACTTCGCTCCGGGATCAAAATCTTCTTCCGTCCGATTCAGACTGGGCGCAACTCCCTGATATTTTTTTCGCAGCTCCCACCACGCCTGATTGTAATTTTCGGGCTTCACTTCGCCGGAAAACACTTTCCAGCGCCATTGATCGACCAGCAGGCCGAAAGGTAGAAACGCCACCTTCTGGAGCGCGCGCTCCATCAGCAATCCGATATCTTTCGACGGATCCGTGGGCTTGGAGACAAAATCCAGTTTTGTCAGATATTCCGGCGTAATCGAAAGTGCGATCGCATCGCCGATCGCTTCATGGAAGCCGTCATTGGCAGAATCCCGGAACAAAAACGGCTGCTTATTATAGGCCCGCTGATAGAAATTGTGCCCGAGTTCGTGATGGATCACCGCGAATTCTTCCGCCGTAGTCTCGATGCACATCTTGATGCGCAAGTCTTCGACGTTATCCACATCCCAGGCGCTGGCATGGCACACCACTTCCCGGTCGCGCGGCTTCGTGAAGAGCGACCGTTCCCAGAAAGTCTTCGGCAGCGGATCAAAGCCCAGGGAAGTAAAAAACGCCTCGCCGTACCGGACCATAGCGCGCTCATCCGTCTTGCGCGCCTTTAAAATCGACGTCAGGTCGTACTCAGGAGCGGCGTCCTTCGGCGCCATGAGCGGGTAGACGTTCTCCCAGCTTTGCGCCCAGATGTTTCCTAACAGATGCGCCGGAATCGGACCGCGCGCGGCCACTGCGTCTCCATATTTTTCATGCAGTTTCGTGCGGGCATAGGCATGCAGCGATTCATACAGCGGCTTCACTTGAGCCCATAAACGATCCAGTTCCCTGGCGAATTCCTCAGCGGGCATATCGTACTTCGACCGCCACATGGCGCCGGTATCGGCGAACCCTAACTCGCGCGCCCCTTTATTCGAGAGCTCAACGAATCGCGCGTAGTCCTTGCGGATGGGGCGCGCCGTGTTGTGCCATCCGGCCCAGATGTCGAGCAGTTCCGGCTCCACCCGGCCGGACGCCATCAACCGTCCCACCGCTACAACGTCAAGACACGGATCCTGTCCCGCCGGCGGCTTGTCGCGGCAATACTTCGCCTTACCGTAGTGCCCTTCCATCTTCGCCTGCAGCCGCGTGACCTCTTCGCTCTCTTTCGGATCGGCGGGTGCCGCCAGCGTCAATCCCAGCTTGAGCAGGTTTATTTTGCGGCGCATATCGGCGGGTAGCTGGAGGTTGTCAAAGCGGACGGCTTGTTTCGCGTATTCCACGCCCAACTTGATCTGCCGTTCACTCGCCTGCGCCGTCAGCGCCTCGGTATCCGGCGTAATGTAGGTGGAATAAACCCACGAGGCGCGACCGGCTTCGTTGGCGGCCGCGAGCGCGGTGGTTTCCGCATTCTCGAGAAACTTGCGGGCGTCTTCCACTGCCGGTCCGCGGCCGCCGCAACTTGCGAGAAGGAAAACGAAAGGCAATGCGTGAAATCGGCTCATAAGCGATTAATATCACGACTATGCCGGTGGCCGTGTGGCTGGGCGCGTGCTACGAACGCGGTTTTTAGAATAATATCGCGCCCCGCGGGGGCGTCACCGGCCGCGCGGATAGCATCCGAAGACCTTGAGAAAATCCGCCAGTTCTTCCAGATGGCCGATAGCTTTCTGCGTCCTCGTCTCTTCGACGTCCGCCAGCAGGTCCACATAAAACAGATACTCCCAAGGCTTGCCGCGAAGCGGCCGGGACTCGATCTTGGTGAGGCTGAGATCGCGTAACGCAAATGCACTGAGAGATCGGAACAGAGCGCCCGGCGTGTTCCGTGTGGTGAACACGAGGGAGGTTTTCTTTTCCCCGGTCTGGGCGATGAGGGGCTTATCGGTCTTACGCTGGAGCAGAAAGAATCGGGTAAAGTTCTGGCGGTCATCTTCAATCGAGCGCTTGAGAATCCGCGCGCCGTAGATCTCGGCAGCCATGGAAGAGGCGATAGCGCCGGCGTCGGTGAGCGCGCCGGCCATCAACATCTTCACACTGCCCGCGGTGTCATAGAAAGAAGTTTTCTGCAAACCAGGATGGGCCGTGAAAAAATCGAGGCACTGATTCAACGCCACCGGATGAGAGAACACTCGTTTCATATCTTTCCATTTCACCCCTGGCGGCACGATCAGGTTGTGGACAATCCGCACGCTGGTTTCGCCCACGATGCGCAAATCGAACTGGAGCAGGTGATCGTAGTTCTCATGGACGGACCCGTGCAATGTATTTTCGAAAGGAATGACCGCGGCGTTTACCTCGCCGCCGGTGAGCGCGCGGAAGGCCTGATCGAACCGCTCACAGGGTACTGGTTCGGCCTTTTCTCCCAGTAATTGGCGCAGGGCAATCTGACTGAAAGCGCCTAATTCGCCTTGAAAGGAAGCGCGAATTTTCTTCACGGCGCATTTCCTCCGCTCCACCGTTTCGCATCGGCGACAGGTAAGCCGAGCAGATCGAGAATGCGGTCGACGCTGGAATCAACGATGTCCATCACGGATTTTGGTTGATGATAGAAAGCCGGCGCGGGCGGCGCCAGGATGGCGCCCATCTCGGCCAAGGCGGTCATGGTGCGCAGATGGCCGAGGTGAAGCGGGGTTTCGCGAACCATAAGAATTAATTTCCGGTGTTCCTTTAACGTTACGTCGGCGGCGCGGACCAGCAGGTTGGAACTGATGCCATAGGCAATGGCGGACATGCTGTGAATGGAGCACGGCGCAATCACCATACCTCCGGTCAGAAAAGACCCGCTGGCAAGACAACAACCGATGTCTTCGACGGAGTAGCTGAAGTCCGCCAGTGTTTTGATCTCGGCGGCTTTCTTCCCGGTTTCCAGCCAAGCGGTCCGCTCGCCCGACCGGGTGAGGATAAGATGCGACTCAGCGCGCGGCCAAGCTTTCAATTTTTCCAGCAGCCTTAGTCCATAGATTGATCCGCTGGCGCCGGAAATTCCCACAACGATTTTCAAATCTGCCCTCCCCGCGAGTTTTTTGTTCCGAATTCAGAACAAACCACTCGATATCGGCTTGCTCTGTTCGCACCGGGGCCGCTATAATCCCTACGGGAACACCAATATAGAGGATTGCCGGCCGCAGTGCGCCGCACACGTTCGCAGGACCAGAATCATAGCATGGAGGAAGGCGGACTTAAACTGAAACGCGCACGCGAGCGCTTGAACCTGCGTTATCGCGACGTCGAAGAGGCGAGCCTACGGATCGCGGAACGCCACCAGAACGACGAATTTGTTCTCGGACTGAGCCGGCTTGCCGATATCGAGAACAAAGGCACGGTGCCTACCCTTTACAAACTTTATTCCCTCTGCGCCATTTACCGGCTGGATCCTTCGGAAGTGATGAGTTGGTATGCCGTCGACGTGGGCCGGTTGCCCGCCGATGCGGCCCAGGTAGAGATTGACCGTACCCATACGATCGGATTTTCCACCATGGGATTCGGCAGCGTAACACTGCCTCTCTCGCTTGATCCGGGCCTGGATATGCGAAAAACCACCTATCTTAGCCGGATGATCCAGCGCTGGGGGAGGATGCCGCTTATGCTGCTCGATAGTTTGGATTTGGAGGATCACCGCTATGGCTATATCGGGGCCGACGACTGGTTCATGTATCCCATTCTTCAGCCGGGGTCTTTGGTTCTGATCGATGAAACGAAGCGCAAGATTCTGGATAGCGGGTGGACCAACGAGTATGAGCGGCCCATCTATTTCCTCGAGCACAAGGAAGGGTATGCCTGCGCCTGGAGCAATCTTGCGGAGAACGGCAGGCTGGTGCTTCAGCCTCATCCGGCATCCCGCGCCAACCCCGTCTTTTACCATTTTCCCGACGAAATCGACATCATCGGCCAGGTGACGGGAGTGGCTATGCGTCTGGATCAGGGGAAGCGACGCCGAGTTCGTTCCGCAACAACCTAAGCAGAGTTTCCAGATCGGCTAAAAAAAGGTCCCTTTCCAGCGCGCGAGCCGACTCCGGGGGAAGATTTCGATAAGGCTCGAGCTTGCTCCAAACTTCGACGACCGTTCTCTTTTCCGGGTCCAATCCAGCCACATAGATTTCGAGTTCCGCTTTCTGCCGCGGCAACTCGGATTCAAGCCATTCGCTAAAGCAATCTTCATGGCTCTGACGGATGGCGCGATTGGCCTCCTCATATCCAAAAACCGCGGCCAAGCCGTGATGATCGTAGCTGCCGCTGTTGGAGTTACGGAGCGAGGAAAGATACACCAGGCGTCCGAAAAGGGACGGCACCTGGGACAGAGTGTGACGCCAAAGTCCGGCGGACGCGCCGCGGTCCAGGGATGGCTGACTTTTGTCGGATGCGTTTGAACTCAAACCGATTCCTTGACCGTGATTGTACATCAGCCGGGACCTCCGGGTTAGCTTCCTAAACCTTTAGCTGGTAGCGGCTATTCGCGCCAGCACGGTTCTGTTCCGAATTTCGAAAACTTGTGTGCGATATCCCGAAACGTTTCCAATCCGGTCTACCCTCGTTTTGGCCGGCGACCCCGGTAAACCCTTTCAGGAGAGCCCATTATGTTGAAAAAGATCATTGTCCTCGCGTTGGCATCGATCATGGCGTTGAGCGCGATCGAGATCCCGCAGCCCGCTTGCAACCCCTGCAGCGATCCGCCTCCCTCCGGCGGCACTCCTCCTCCGGCGTAATCGATTGTGAATCGATCTACCATCCAAGGCGTGTGGCGCTGCCCCGCCTGGATGGTAGAATAACTTTCTGGCGGGTGCGACGTCCTGCCAGTTCCGCATGCCGAAATTGTCGAGCCTCGAAGGCATCCTGTGGTTCCTCACCACTCTGCTTACTGTTCTTCTTCTGCTCCGCCTGCTTTGGACCCGCCTGTCTTCTGTTTATCCCGCGTTCGCGTGGTTTCTCGTTTTTGGTTTTGCCCGCAGCATTATTGGTGCGGCGAGTCAACTCTCTCAAAAACAATATTATTGGTATTACATTGTTACGGAGGCGATTCTCTTATTTTTTTACATCCTGATGACACTGGAAGTGTATACGCTGGTGTTGCAAAAGTATCCCGGGATCCAGGCTTTAAGCCGCTGGATGCTCAGCGGGGCCCTGATTGGCGCGATGACGCTGGCAATGGCATCCATGTATCCGGAGATGATGGCGAAAGCGAAGCTGACGGAATACGATCTGCTGGGCGTGGCGGAGCGCGGAATCCTTTCCGGCCTGGTGTTGCTGATTCTGCTGGTCACTTTGTTCTTAAGCTGGTTTCCCATCTCGCTTCCGCGGCAGATCGCGTTGCACTCTATCCTGTTCGCGGCCTTCTTCCTGCTGAAGGGCGGTGCGAGGCTCGCGCAGAACTATTCACAGAATTTGCTGGGCCGGCCGCTGAACCTGGCGCTGTTCTCGCTCGCTTGCTGCTGCCTTTTGGGATGGATTTTTGTGTTGAAGCCGATGGAGGAAAAACCAACGACGTTGAAGATGGGAAAGTGGAATCGAACGGATGAGAACCGGCTGCTCGGGCAATTGCAGGAGATCAATGATACGTTGAGCGGGAAGCGGCATCATACGGGGGAATAAACGGCAGCGGCATTCGTGTCATTATTTGCCAAATTTACAATTATTTCGGATTGCAATCCGATTCCGATTGGGATATGCTTTGAGCTAATGCGTACCGGCCACAATCGCCAGCGGGGTGCTGTCAGCCTAAAGAGTGGTGCAAGGCCATGATCACACAACCTATTTTGATCGTTGGAGGCGTCATCGGGCTGTCGCTGGCAGCGGTGCTGGCTCTTGCTTTCTCGAAGGTCCTCCGCCGCAGGCCGCCGGCCGCCGCTCTGCCGCCGAGCAGGAGGCCACTGCGTTTTCAGCCGCTCAACCGGCTGTTGCGCGATAGCGATTTCGCATTTTTGGAGGGACAACCCGGTTTCCAGCCGGCCATTGCGGCGCGCCTGCGTTCGCGTCGTATTTCCATTTACCGTGCTTACCTACGACACCTGAGCTGGGAGTTTCAGAGTTTACAAAGCGCGTTGCGGGAAATGATCCTGTCGGCGGAGCAGGATCGTTCCGAGATCGCGCGGGAGATGCTCAGGCAACACCTGAGGTTTAAGTGGGGCCTGATGGAGGCTCATATGCGGCTTGCTTTTTTCGGGCTGGGAATCCGCCCGCTGGACCTGACCGCGCTCGTGAACATGATCGACTCCATGCGCCAGGCGGCCGGTCGTCTATCCAGCCCCATGCCGAGGGCGCAAACGCCCTCATTGCCCGCCTAAGCCATCGAATATCAGTGCTATATTCCTAGCGATGCAGGTGGCATCCAACGAGTGATCCCGTTCCGTGAACATTGTGCAACCGTCCAGCAACACGTGGAGGGACGCTATGGAATCCGGGTGGTGATCCGGGACGTTCCCGACCCGCTCACCGGTGACTTGGACGGCTGCGAAATCCACATTGACCACGCGGTCACCGCGGAAGAGCGGTTATTCCTGCTGGCGCACCTGTTTGGGCACACCGTCCAATGGAACGCCAGCCCGCGCGCGCTGGAGATTGGACAAGTGCACCAGCCGCCGGTGGCGGAATCGCTATTGCCTGACATCATGGAGTACGAGCGCGAAGCGGCCGGCTATGCGCTGAGCATGCTTCGCGAAACCGGCATTACCCAACTGGACCAATGGCTTTCCGACTATACCGCCTGCGATATGGCGTATCTGAAGCATTATTACCGCACCGGCGAGAAACTGGCTTTCAGCAGCTTCTGGCGGGACGCCACGGAGCCCCTGCAACCCGTCCCGATTCCTTCTTTCGTTCCTGCGGCGCGAACCTTCCGGCGCGATGGTATTGTGATTTAGGACGCGGATACCGCGTCCCGGCGCCGTGACGCATAGGAACGCAGTCCAACCAGCCGGGGCGACGAATCGCCACACCCGCAAGTGGCGGTGAGCAGCCGGGCGGTCATCCCGGTGCCGATCCTAAGGATCGAATATTCGGTGCAATCGAGAGAGGTAAGCAGTATCTCGCCACCCCCTCGCGGCGTCTCGAATATGGCATTCTCTTCCTCCACATGCAGCCCGTCATGGGCCTCGCATTCCCACGCCAGCAACTCCTGGCTGAACCCGCGAAACTGTTCAAAAACGGGAGTTCGAAAGGCACGCCACAACAAGTCGCGATCGCTTTGTTTCAAGCAGCCGTGCTTCAGGCCGGTGAAAGCCAGGATCGCTCGACGCAAAGAGCCCAGCCGGAGCCGGCCGTCGAGAGCAGCCTCGGCGAGCTGGCGTAAGCTGGCAGCCGGTCCGGCAATCGAGTCCGGCTCGAAATCTTCCAGTTCATCGGACGTAGGGTAGGGAAATGAATCGACACCGGCCGATAGCTCAAAACCCGTTCCCAGCACGGCGATCCTGCCGATATTGCCTACCGGGCACTCCAGGGGACCGAGGGGCCGGGGCGAGTGATTCCAGCTATAAAAATCCCCCGGATTGGCCAAAAAATCCGCCAGCGCCGTCTTTGGCATGCCCTCGAGATGCCGTGGAACATCCTCCCAGGAGGAGATTGGGGGGAAATGAAGTTCCTTGTCCCGGTAATGACTGCTCCGCGTAGCGCGGCTGATTAAATCGCCAAGACGTAATTGCCGCGGGTTTACGCAAACGCCGGCCGGTCTGTTCTTCCAGCGGAGAATAAACCTCATGTATGAAAAGGTGGCTTTAAGGCGTGGAAAATCTCAGTCCAGCTTAGGCCTTCATGAGACCTTCCAGATTCCCGCCGAAGATGGCTGCCGCATCCGAAGCGTTGATGCCAACCTCGCGGAGGGCGGCTACCTGGGCGGTGAAAACAGCCGCATGCCACCCGCGTGGAAAGAAGGAAGAATCGGTTCCAAACAGGAGCCGGCGGGGTCCAACAACATCCAGAGCGCGCCGGAATACTTTGGCCAAGGTCCAATCTCCCTCCTGGTAGCGAACCCAGGCGTTGCTGCTCGAGGTGTCGAAGTAGATGTTGGGGCAGAGATCCGCGACCATCAACGCTTCGCGAAAGTAGCCTGCTCCAAAGTGAGGGACAATGAATCGCACTTGCGGAAATCGCAGGGCAACGCCATGAAGATCGATGGGGTTGGAGAAGCGTAAATCAAAAGGCGAAGCCAATCCGAGCTTCTTCCGTACGCCAACACTGAGTACGCCGCAATGCACAAAAACCACCGGATTCGGCGCCGCGGCGGCGGCCTCGATAAATGCAAGCGCTTTGGCGTCATGGAGCGAGTACCCATGCATCGCCGGGAACAGGCAGGAGACGCGCCTGGATGCCGGAGCGGCCAGAGGATTCAGCATATAGAACCCGTGAAAGCGGTCTGGAAAGGCTGCGACCGCCGCATCCACGGAGGGCTCATCGCCGGGCACGCTGGCAATCAGGCAGGCGCGCCGGACGCCGGCGCGGTCCAGTTCCTTCACCCATTGCGCGGCGAGCGCCGCGGGATCCTCCGGCGGCATGTCCCATCCCAGAAGAGGGTTCATCTCTTCGACGCGTAGCCCGGCTTTCTGCGTGGCTAACAGAGAAAAGAAGCCATGTGAAAAAAAATGGACATGAGAGTCGGAAATCGCCAGCGCGCCCCACGGAGTTTCCATAGCCTCTATGCTGACATATCGTGTACCCCGCGCCTCACGGGCGCAGCCGAGCTTTGAGAAACCGTCCAGTATGGGACGCGCGGCAGGCTGCGATGTCTTCCGGCGTGCCCGTGGCCACCACATTTCCGCCGGCGTGTCCGCCTTCCGGCCCCAGGTCAATCACGTAATCCGCCGTCTTGATTACGTCCAGGTGGTGCTCGATCGCCAGCACCGTATGGCCTGCATCCACCAGCCGGTTCAAACACTGCAAAAGGCGTACCACGTCAGCCAGATGAAGCCCTGTCGTGGGCTCGTCGAGAATGTAAACAGTGTGCTTGGACCGCTGCAGTTTGGAAAGCTCCGCCGCGATCTTTATCCGCTGCGCTTCTCCCCCGGAGAGGGTGGTCGCGGATTGACCGAGGGTCAGATAGCCCAGCCCCAGATCGTTCAGCACTTCGATTTTCCTGCGCACCGCCGGCTCGCCTTTGAAGAAGGTCACACCTTCTTCTACCGGCATGTTCAGCACATCGGTAATCGTCTTCCCGCGCAGCGCGATTTCCAGCGTCTCCGCGCTGAACCGCGCGCCCTTGCAGGCCCCGCACATGACCTCAACGTCCGGCATAAAGTACAACTGAGTGGTGATTACGCCCTCTCCCTGACACTCCTCGCATCGCCCGCCCTTGACGTTGAAGCTGAAGCGTCCCGCCTTGTAAGCGCGCTCGACCGCGAGTGGGACCCGGGTAAAGAGTTCGCGGATCGTATCGTAGAAACCGATGTAGGTAGCAGGGTTGGAACGGCTGTTCCGCCCGATCGGCGATTGGTCGATGTTGACCACCTTATGCACATGCTGAGCACCTTCCAGGCTGTCGTGGTGCCCAGGCAGTGTCCGCGTATCCACCAGCCGCTTCCAAAGGGCCTTGTACACGATTTCATTGATGAGCGTACTCTTGCCGGAGCCTGAGGCGCCAGTGATCGCAATCAGCGAGCCCAGCGGGAAGGTCACATCCACCGCCTTCAGATTGTTTTCCCGGGCTCCGCGTACGGTGAGCGTCGCGCCGTTTCCCTTACGCCGCCGCGCCGGCGTGGCGATGGTTCGTTTGGCGGACAGAAACTGACCGGTGGGCGACGCCGGGCACGCGATTACGTCATCGATTGTTCCCTGTACGACCACATGCCCGCCATGAACGCCCGGCCCGGGGCCCATCTCGACAATATGGTCCGCCGCCCGGACCGTGTCTTCATCGTGCTCCACCACAATGACGGTATTGCCGATATCGCGCAGACTTTCCAGAGTAGCGATCATCTTCACGTTGTCCTTGGGGTGCAGGCCGATGCTCGGCTCATCCAGCACATACAACATCCCCATCAACCCCGAACCGATCTGGGTCGACAATCGAATCCTTTGTGACTCCCCTCCCGATAATGTGGCTGCGCGGCGGTTCAGGTTCAGATAGTCGAGACCGATGCCCAGCAGTAAATCGAGCCTGGCGCGAATCTCATGTAAAATCTGACGTCCGGCCTGGGCGCCGCGGCCCGACGGTTTCAAAGCGCCGAGAAACGCATACAGCTCATCGAAGTTGAGGTTGCCCACATCGTGGATGTTCCTGCCGGCGATGGTGAACAGGAGGCGTGTTTCCCGGAGACGCGCGCCTTTGCAGTCCGGACAGGTGCGCTCGACCATCACCTTGTCGAGCCAGGCCTCCATTCCTGAACTTGCTTCCCCGCGCTGGCGGTACCGGCGGTAGTGGCGCTCGATACGGCGCGCAATACCGCCAAAGCCGGCTTCCTGGCCAACCCATTCCTCGCGTTTGACCTTGGCATCGGGCGGAACGATGATCGCCATCTTCTTGTCGATGCCGTACAGGATCGCCTGCTGCACGGCCTCGGGCAGCTTATCCCAGGCGGTCTCCAAAGAAAAGCGCATTGTTTTGGCGAGCGTGTACATCACGCGGCCATCCCAGGTGTCCGGATTGTATTTGAAGGCTTCGCGCACAAAGCAGCCGCCGAGGATACTGCGCTGCGGATCGGGCACGAGCAGTTCCGGGTGGGTGATCTTATAAATTCCCAGACCGCCGCAGGTCCGGCAGGCGCTTTCGGGATTGTTGAACATGAAGTAGTCCGGCTCGATCCCGCCATACACGAAGTGGTGAGACGGACTCGCGATGCTCTTGTAAAAGCGGTCTACCTCGGCCCTGGCGGCTCCTTTGAGCACGTGAACCTGTATCAGGCCATCGCCCACCAGGAGTGCCGCGGCAATCCCCGCCTTGATCGCTTTTTCATGCTTTGGGCCGGCGGCGAGGCGGTCCACGACCGCATCCATATTTTTCACGGCCGTCTCATCGAGAGAAACGCCGGCGGAAATATCTACCGCTTTACCGTCGATCATAAGCTGACGGCAGCCCTTCTTGCGTACTTCGGTAAAAACAAAATCCAACTCTTCGCCGTACACCTTGAAAAGCGGCGCCCGCAGCTCGATGGAGGCGTTCCCGGGCAGAGCCAGGATCGCTTCGAGGATTTGCGTGGCGGTGCGGTTGGGTACACGCTCTCCCGTTCTCGGGCAATGCGCTTCCGCGATTGTTGAAAACAGGAGATTCAGATAGCTCGCGATATCCGTCATCGTCCCGACGGTGGATCGCGGGTTGCTGCCGATTGTTTTCTGCTCGATGGAAATCACCGGCGACAGTCCGAACACGAAGTCCACATCCGGCTTGGCGATTTGGGCTACAAAACGCTTGGCGTAGCTGGACAGGGACTCCATGTAGCGGCGCTGCCCCTCGGCGTAGATCGTATCGAACGCCAGACTCGACTTTCCAGAGCCGGACAATCCTGTCACGACGATGAGCCGGTCCCGAGGCAGTTCAAGCGATACGTTCTTCAGGTTGTGCACGCGCGCGCCCTGCACCGCAATGGTCGTGCGCGGGGATTTGTGGTGAGTGGTGGGCATCAGCCGCTCTTGCCGCCGTAGAAGAACGCCAGTTCGTCCACCTCGAGGTTGCTTTTTTTGGTGAGCCGTACTGGTAATGGCGCTTTGCCAAGCACCCCCTGGTCGGCTAAATACTCGCATACCACGGTCACGCCCTCGATCCCGAAGTTCCGCTGAAAATGATCCTCGATTTCGGTACACGAGCGCGCCTCCGCCACCTCCCGCAAGTGCTCGATCACCGGAGCAAACAGGGTTAACGCGCGTTCGGCGAGATAAGAATCTACCGCTGTGAGCGCGGCTCGCACGTTCTTGTCCGTCTTCCTGGCATTGAGCAGGCCGCTGTAGATGGAAGTGAAGAACGCCGGATTCAGTTTCAATGCCTGGGGCAGCACTTCGCGATCGGCCAGCAGACCCGCCGCCAACACTTCAATCTTCGCCAGCGGAGTGGCCGAATAAAGAATCCAAAGCGCCGTGTAATCGAGATCGCGCCGGGTCAGGAACCACTTATGGGCTTTGTAGATTGCCGGCAGGGCGTGGGCGGCGGCCGAGAGCAATTGCACCTGAGTATCGCGGTCGCCGGTGAATCGCAGTTGCGCGCAGATCTCCGCGATGGTTTCATCGTGGCTATACAGGAGACGCCCTTTGGCAAGCAGTGAGTGTTGAAAAGAGTTCCGGATGGCGCCTTCCGCCGTTTTGCGAAATGCGGCTCGCGGCATCAGCATAGCGTGCACGTTGATGCCATCGGCGTAGAGCGACAGGTGCGCGGGGCCGGTAGGGCCGTCTACCGTGATCAGCACGAGGTCGATATCCGATTTTGCCCAAACCGTGTCGTGCGACAGGCTGCCGCACAAAACTGCCGCCAGGATGCACCGGTCCTGCTTCACCCGTTCGACCAGGCTCTGCAACGCAGCCGTGAATGTTTCCTGGACCGCCTGTCGCACGCACCCTCTATAAACCGAAAGTAAAAAGTGCACTCCCGGATGCAATTGTCACTTGCTGGCGCCCCTTTACCGTATAGGTGACCGGTCCGGCCACGATGACACCGCCGGTATTCGCGCGCCAGAGCTCTTTGCCTGTCTTTGCATCAAGCGCGAAAAACTGGCCTTCGTTGTTTCCTCCGAACACCAGATCGCCGGCGGTGGAAAGAATTCCCGCCTGTGGGGGAGTGTGCAAAGGAAACTCCCAGCGGGTGTCGCCGGTGAGTGGATTGATTGCTTTCACCATTCCCCGCCCGGGCTCATTCGGAACACCCGCCGGGGCGCTCCCGAGAAAGCGGTTGCCTGGATGATAGCCGGCGTCGCCGGTATAAAAGATGCTGGCATAATCCCACACCGACATATAAAAGAGGCCTGTGCGCGGACTGTAGGAGGGGGAATACCAGTTGGTGCCCCCTTGCACCCCCGGGTACACCAGTGTGCCCTCGCGGCTGGGCGCGGTATTCGGCCGCCGGACCGGCCGCCCCTTATCATCCAAACCCTCGGCCCAGGTCTGTCTGACAAACGGCTTTCCTAAGAGGAATTCTCCGTTCTCCCGGTCCAGGACGTAATAGAAGGCATTGCGGTTTGCCCAGAACATCAACTTACGTTGTCGTCCCCGGAATTCGGCATCGACCAGGACCGGAACCTGCACCGCATCCCAATCGTGAAGATCGTGCGGGGTGAACTGGAAATGCCACTTCAATTTGCCGCTATCCGCATCCACCGCCACCACGCTCGAGGAATAGAGATTATCACCCTTGCGCACATCCCCGTTCCAGTCGGGAGAGGGATTGCCGGTACCCCAATACACGAGGTTGGTAGAGGGATCGTAGGATCCGGTAACCCACGTGGGGGCGCCGCCGCGCTTCCAGGAATCGCCGCTCCAGGAGCCGTTGCCTTTTTCTCCGGGTCCTGGAACCGTCCAGAACCTCCAGAGGCGTTTGCCGGTTTTGGGATCGTAGGCATCGAGGAATCCACGAATGCCGTACTCGCCTCCGGCCACTCCCGACACGACTTTATCTTTGACGATGAGCGGCGCCATAGTCACGCTGTGGCCGAATTTCCGATCGCCCACTTCGGTCTCCCAAAGGACATTGCCTGTCCTGCGGTCGAGCGCGACCAGGTACCCATCCACGGTGCCGAGAAACAGCGTGCCATCGAGAATCGCCATCCCTCTGTTTACGGCGCCGCAGCATACGTTGATCTTGTCCGGCAGCACCCGGCGGTAGCTCCAGTAGCGGCGCCCCGTTTCGGCGTCGACGGCATGCGCCGCGTTGGGCGGCTCGGTGAAATACATCACGCCGTCCACCACCAGCGGAGTAGTCTCCACTTTTTCCAACGTCTTCATCTGGTAGACCCATTTAAGGCCCAGTTCCTTTACGTTTCCGGCATGGATGCGGTCGAGCGGACTGAAGCGCCAGCTTGCGTAATTGCCGGAGTAGGTCAGCCAGTTCCGCGGTTCCGAAGCGGAATTGAGAATTCGATCGTAGGTCACCTGGGCAAGCAGGCCTACGGGCAGGGCGAGCAAAATCAGCCGTCTCATTGCGGTTTCGCTTTCCGTTGCAGGCTGTAGAGGTAGGCCACTACATCATCCAGTTCACTAGTCGTCAGCTTCCCTTCGTAGGAAGGCATCGGAGATTGTTTGCTCTCCGCCTGAAACTGCCGCAACGCGGCTTTAGGCAAGGTCAGCAGCTCGCCATTTTGGTCCAGAAGCTGGATCGAATAAGTATCTTCGTTCAGGCGGATTCCCTGATAGCGATTGCCGGCGGAATCCTCGGCCTGTACGGTCCACCATTCGATGGGAAATTCTTCGCTTGGCTTCAGTAGGGAACGGCGCAAATGCTGGGGAACTCGAGCGGAACCGATGAAGCTGAGGTCCGGTCCCGAGCGGCCGCCGCGGCCTTGAACCATATGACATCCGGCGCATCCGGCTTTGCCGAAAAATAGCTGTTCGCCGTGCGAGCGGCTTCCGGCGACGGTCTGCTGGGCAGCGGGGGAAGCCAGCGTGCGGACAAACGCCACCAACTGCCAGATCTGAACATCTTCGAAGTAGATCCCAGGCATCCCGGTTCCCGGAATCCCATCATCGATGGTCTTGAAAAGTGCCGCTTCGGAAGAGCCATGCCGGTATTCACCGCGGGTGAGATCAGGGCCGCGTCCACCCTCGCCTTTCCGCCCGTGACATTCCGCGCAGTGCGAGCGGTAGCTGCGGGCGCCGGCGGCCACATCCGCGGGAGAAGAATGGGGGTTGCGAACCTGGCCAAGGAACGGTGCGGCGGTCAGGCAAAAAATTAACGTGTAGGGTTTCATGGTTCGGGCACCGGCGATTGGGAAGCAGGGGCGGGTTTCGACCGCCCCTGTTCCAGGTTGAGCCGTTTTTACGGTGCGAAGTAGCCGTTGATGTCGAGGATGACGTGCGTGGTGTTGGTGACAAACACGCTCACCGCCCCGTTAAACCCTGTCGGCACGATCGCGGCGTTGGCCACTACTTTACCGGCGAAGGAATTGAGTGTGGAAACCACCGGCCGCGTGTTGCCTGCGGGCCATAGCGTGAGGAAGCTCAGAGGACCCGATGGCACCACGGTCACGTTAAACGAATACGCCGCCGCATTGGTGGGAACGCCGCAAGTGTTCTGAACCAGGAAATCGCGGGAAGTTCCGCCCGGTATGGATGCGGACGGGAAATCGCGGGTATCGGCGACGCGGCAAGGTGTCACTGGATAGAACGACAAACCGCCGGTGAAGCCGGAAGGCGCGAAGTAAGCATTGATGTCGAGCACCAGATCGGTGCGATCGGTGACGAACGCGCTGACGCCTCCGCTCGATCCGGCGGGCACGATCGCCGCATTGGCTTTGATCGAACCATCGAAGGAGTTGAGCGTCGACACGTTGGGACGGGCCTGGCCGGTGGGGAACAACGTCAGGAAGGACAATGGTCCGGGAGGCACCACGGTAGCGTTCAGCGAGTATGCCTGGGCGGCGGTGGAGATGCCGCAGGCGCTGGTGGGAATATTGAAATCACGGGTCGTGCCGGCGAACAGCTGGGGTCCGCCAAAAGGTCCAAACGGATTGCGGGTATCGGCAATGCGGCAGGGGTTGACGGGATAGAGCGCCAAGGCTCCGGCAGCCGTGGTGAAGTAACCATTGATGTCGATGATGACATCGGTCGGGTCGGTTACAAACAAGCTGATGGCTCCGTTGGCTCCCGCCGGTACAATGGCCGCGTTCGACGTAACCGCACCATCAAAGGCGTTAAGCGTCGAGGCGTTGGGGCGGGTTTGGCCGGCTGGATACGCGGTGAGGAACGACAAGGGACCGGCGGGCACAACCGTAATGTTCAGGGAGTATGCCTGCACGCCGGAAGGAATTCCGCACGAACTGAAGGGAATATTGAAGTCTCGGGTAGAAGAGGCCGGGAGTTGCGGCGCGCCGAAGGTACCGCCGAATCCGGAGGAAGCGCGAGTGTCGGCGACGCGGCAGGGAACCACGGGGACGAAACGCGAAGACGTGGTAGTGCCCGGCTGGGTCACGGTCAGCGTGACAGGAACGACGGCGGAGCCGCCATTGGCCGTAGTCACAGTGAGATTGCTGGTATAGGTACCGGCGGCGAATCCGGAGGGGGTTACGCCGATGGAGGCGCTTCCTGGAGAAGCTCCGGAAAGCGGTGTAACGGTGAGCCAGCCAGGATTTGAATAGCTGATAGTGTACGTGGAAGCCGAGGGCGTGGATATCGATAAGGTTTGCGGCGAGGGAAGGACGCTGCCTATTGAATAATTAAAAGTGAAAGCCGTGGGACTGACCGTAAGGACAGTCGTTCCGGTGGGTGTGACGGTGAAAGTGACGGGAATCGTAATGGGATTTTCCTGGTTCGCGACATACACGTTGACTTGCCCGTTGTAGGTGCCAACCGCCAGGCCTGCCGTGTTGACGCTTACCGAAATATTGGATGGCGTCTGGCCGGCGAACGGCAGGACGCTCAGCCAATTCCCTCCGCTGGAAGTGAAGGCGGAGGTGGAGAAGTTGCTGCCTGTTGGATTACTGGTGATGGCGACTGTTTGACTTGTGGGCAAGCTTCCTCCCAGGGAGTACGTGAAGGCCAGGCTGGAAGGGCTGGCGGCCGAGCTGCTGCCGGCGGTAACTGTCAGCGCCACCGGTACGGTAACGGCGGAGGAACTGGACGCGATGGAAACGAAGCTATTGTAAGTGCCCGCGGTGAGCCCGGTAGTGTTTACCGACACCGAAACCGTGCCTGGCGTGGAACCCGAACTGGGAAAGACGCTGAGCCACGAGGCGCCGCTGGTGAATACGTTGTAATTGATGGAGAATCCGGTGCTGCTCACATTCAGATTCTGTGAGGCGGGCTGGCTGCCGCCAATCTGGTAGCTGTAGTTGAGGCTGGTAGGGCTTACTACCAGCGATTGGCCGAATGCCGGCAGTGACGCAAGAATTAACAAAGGAATCGTTCTCATGGATATGTGACCCTTTTGAGCTTGATAAAAACGCACAACCCGCGAGTTGACTAAACCCCGGGTGCTTGTGCCCGCCGGAAGTCAACTAGACCGGGTACATAGATATTATGTGAAATTGAGGGCACATTCAAAGGGGATGCTCGCGTGGGCGAGGCGCCGCGCCGGGCTTCAGCGGTTGAAGAGCTTCCGCACCCGCGTCCAGAGAGATTTTTCAGGCAGGGGGTGGGAAGCCGGCGGGGCCTGGGAGATCAGCGGCGTGTCGCTTCGATCGCCCGGCTTATCGACCGCTTCTTTTTGCGTCAGGCGTACCCGGTTTCCTTGAAAAGCGAATGTTCGTTTCCACCGTTGACCGTCCTTATCTTCGGTGGTGATGGAGAAGCCGGGGACGGTGAGCGTCTTTCTGTTCTCGGTCACTTCGACGGTCTTTGTGAGGACGGGATAGAAACCTTTAATCTCGCGCTCAATGTACGCGGTTTCGTAGCGATGACGGCGTACGTTGTAGATGAACACGCGCATGCCGTCGAAGTCGTGTTGCTGCAGCGGGTGCGCGAGCGTGGTCCACAGCCAGTGGTTCTTTTTCCTGCCGTCTTCTTCGGTAACTTCCCCGAGGGAAAAGTAGGAGGTGATGCGCTTTCCTTCGGCGTACTGCGCCACTTCGTCGGGAATTCCCATCACCAGCATTCGCGTCAATACCCAGCCGGCTTTCTTGTCGGAGGTTCGCACCAGCGTCCAGTCATCTTTCCTGCCGGGTTTGTCGCCTTCCAGATCTGTTTTGGATAACTCACGCCAATTCTCCGGAAGTTTCGGGGGCGCCGGCATAGGAGGCGGGGCAACAGGAGCATTTTCATCTTCCGGCGGCTCCTTTTCCGCTTTGGTCTTCCTGACTTTACGTTTCGATTTCTTCGAAGGCGGGAGTTTGGGAGCCGGAGGCACAATCTCCGCAACAGCCGATCGATAGGGCACGCGTGGAGCGACGATATGAGCGACAACGTCCACGGAGCCGCCGGCGGCGACTTGAAACGGACTGGGGGACTGGCGGTTGGGCTCGGTGTGAATGTTCAACGCCTCAAAGACAGCGGCGCGGCCTTGAGAGGGGAGCGTGTTGGCCTGGGAGACGGTCCGCTGCACCGCTGCCATCTGCTGCGCCGAGAGCAGATTTTTCGCGTCCACCCAGCCCTCGCTTCCGCCCATATTCCGGACCTTGAAGAAGCGGCGGCGGGTTTGCAGCACTTCGAGCTTTTCGCCGTGTTTGAGGGTGGCAACGATCTGAGACCGGGTGGAGAGCTCGTTACGCAGGGGTAGCGCGGCGGGGCCGACATACGCCTCCCCGATTGCTCGCGAGCGTGGCGTCTCCGAGCCACACGACATCAGCAGGCACACAAACCCTGCGAGGAGAATACGGCGAAAGTGATGCATCAAAAAAAACAGCGGAGAAGGGTCTGGACGGATCGTCTCATCCAGGCCGCAGAGCGATTCAAGCTTAACACACTCGACCCAATGGAACCAGCCGTCTTATGGTTCCTTAATGGTTCCTTCGGGGAACGCTCTTTATGCCAGCAACTGCGTCGCGAGCTCTCCATGGACGTCGGTCAAGCGGAAGTCACGGCCCTGAAAACGGTAGGTCAGCTTCCGATGATCGAACCCCAGCAGATGAAGCATGGTGGCGTGCAGGTCGTGGACGTGAACCTTGTCCTTCACGACATTGAATCCTAATTCATCGGTCGCGCCGAGAACCACGCCGCGCTTGAGCCCTCCTCCGGCCATCCACATGGTGAAGGCATTGGGGTGATGATCGCGGCCGTCGTTGCCGCCCTGCACCATGGGCGTCCGTCCGAACTCGCCGCCCCAGACCACCAGCGTATCGTCGAGCATGCCGCGCTGTTTCAAATCCTGGACAAGAGCAGCCGATGCCTGATCCGTGTCTTTGCAGTTGATCGCGATATCTTTCACCAGGTTGCCGTGTTGATCCCACGCTTCATGATAAAGCTGCACAAAGCGTACCCCGCGCTCCACCAGCCGCCGGGCGAGCAGGCAATTGTTGGCAAAGGATGGCTTCCCCGGAACAGCGCCGTACAGGTCGAGGACAGCCTTCGGCTCTTTGGAAAGATCCATCAATTCGGGAGCGCTCGATTGCATACGGAACGCCATTTCAAACGAGTTGATGCGGGTGGCGATTTCCGGGTCGCCGTTGGATTCCAGGTGCATCTCATTCAGCTTGCGAATGGAATCCAGGGAGTCGCGCTGCAACTCCGCGTCCACGCCGGGAGGATTCGATAGATAGAGGACGGGGTCGCCCGAGCCGCGAAACTGGACGCCCTGATAAACCGTAGGAAGGAATCCGCTGCCCCAGCAGGAGTTGCCGCCGCTCGGCCCCTTTTTGCCGGAGCTGAACACCACGAAAGCGGGCAGATCCTGTGACTCACTGCCAAGACCGTAGGTGACCCAAGCCCCCATGCTGGGACGCCCGAACTGCTGCGTGCCCGTATTCATCAGCAATTGTCCCGGTGCGTGGTTGAAGGCATCCGTACTCATTGATTTGACGATGGCGATGTCATCCACGATTTTCGTGAGATGCGGCAGAAGTTCGGAGATCTCCGCACCGCTTTGGCCATGTTTGGCGAATTTGAACTTCGGCCCCAGCAGCGTGGAATTGGGATTGATGAAGGCGGCCCGGTAGCCCTTCAAAAGTTCCGGCGGAGGCAGCGTGCCATCGAATTTCGCCAGTTGCGGCTTGTAATCGAACATCTCAAGGTGGCTCGGGGCGCCGGCCATGAACAGAAAAATGACCCGCTTGGCCTTTGGTTCAAACTGCGGCTTCCTGGGAGCCAGCGGATTCGTCGAAGCTGCGATCAAAGACTGTGCGGCCATCGCGCCGAGACCGATCGCACAATCCTTCAGGAACCAGCGGCGGGCAATCGAATTCGTGTTCATAGGCCTACTCCTTGGTAATGGTCTCGTCCAGATTCAGAAGGACACGGGCGAGCACGGTCCAGCCCGCCAACTCGGCGCTCGCATCACCGCCGGTGATCTCAGCGGCATTCAGTTTCCCATCTTTGAAACGCTGCGTCTGCCGCTCGAGTAACGTTTGGAGTGCGCCACGCTCGGCGGGGGTAGGTATGCGGGACACGCACCGGCGAAAGGCGTATGTGATCCGCTGATCGTCCGTTTTGCCGCCAGCTTCGATGGTCTTTTTCGCCAGCGCGCGGGCGGTATCCACGAAGAGCGGCTCATTTAACGTCGTGAGGGCCTGCAGAGGAGTGTTCGAGCGGGATCGCCGGACGCACGACATATCCCCATTCGGAGCATCGAAGTTCTGCAGCATCGGATACGGCACAGAGCGATACCGGAACGTGTACAAGGCGCGCCGGAAACGATCCGCCCCTTTCTCCTCATGCCAGTTCTTGGGACCGTAACTGACCGGCGGTTGGAAAATGAACTCGGGAGCGGGAGGATAGACGCTGGGGCCGCCCACCTTGTCGTTGAGCAAGCCGCTGGCGGCAAGCGCGATGTCGCGAACGATCTCGCCTTCGACGCGGAACCGCGCCCCGCGGGCCAGCAGGCGGTTGAATGGATCTTTCTCCGCCAGTTCCTTTGAGACCCTGGAAGACTGGCGGTAGGCCGCGGAGTTGACGATCAGCCGGTGCATGGCTTTCATGCTCCAGCCGCGATCCATGAATTCCACCGCCAGCCAATCGAGCAACTCGGGATGCGACGGCGCCTCAGTCTGTCTGCCCAGATCCTCGCTGGTGGCCACAATACCGGTGCCAAAATAACTTTGCCAGATGCGGTTCACCATAGCGCGCGAAGGCGTGGGCGTGTTGCGGTCTACCAGCCACTTGGCGAAGGTGAGCCGATTCGGCGGCGAGTTTGGCGGCGGCTGGTTCAGGAACCCGGGAACCCCGGGCTCCACGCTCTTGCCGGGTTTGAGAAAATCCCCGCGCGTCAGCATGTGGGTTGTCCGGGACTGCTCCCGTTCCCGCAACACCAGTTGCGACGATCCTTCGGGGTACTGACGCCACAGCTCTTCGATCTGTTCGTTCGCGCCCTTCCACTCGGGAACAGTAGTACGCCAATAGCTAAACACGGTTTGGAACTGCGCGGCCGAGCGCTGCCCGGCGGGAATGCTTAAAATTTCACGTACGCCGGCCGGCAGCGGATCGGCAACCGCATCCTTCGCCGTGGTGACGGCGAGACGAATGCGGCCGAGATTGTGATTCTGATTGTCATCGCTATTCCAGCCGCCATGCTTCTGACTCAGCAGAAACGTGAGGACCGTGCCGTCCGGGTGCGAGATGGGTGTTTCCGCCTGGAATACCGCCTTGCGGGGAACGTTTCTGCGGCCCGGTCCGGCGTCGATACCCCAGGCGGTGTCGTCTTTTTGATCGATCGCATATTCTATGGGTCCGGTCACCCTGCGTTTCTTGCTCTTGTCAAAGTAGATGGCGTCCAGTTCTTTCTCAGGAAGAGAAAGGTCGGCGGTCGCTTTGACGATCTTGATTTTGGCGGCCTTCTTCGGGTCGGACGCGGGCGCCGCTTCCACTTCGAACTCGGTTAATGCGCCGGTGCCTTTGATAGAGCGTCCTGGGCCGCCCAGCGGCAGATTCGGATCGTTCAGAAGTTCCAGGCGGAAGGCGGTGATGTTCTGAACATCGGTCTTGATTTTCATTTTCACCGTGTGCTTGGTCGGCGCATAGCCGGATGCCAGCATGGACTGATCGCTCATGGGCAGGTACTTCTGCCCCCCCGTGGAGATATCATCCACGTCCGGCTTGACGATGATCCATGGCGGCTGATCGCTGCCAACCTTCGCTTCCCAGGAGGCCATACGCTGCTTCCAGTCCGGCTGCCGATGCTGCAGATTCCTTTCCACCTCTCGAATCTTACGGAAGGTCTCCGCCCGCTTCTGATTCTCTTCCGCCGTGTACACGGCGGCGTTGGATTCATGGGAGTTGTTCAGGTAGGCGAACACACGGTAATAATCTTCCTGCGTGAAGGGATCATACTTATGGTTGTGGCACTGGCTGCATTGGATCGTAAGACCGAGCATGCTCTTGCCGATGGCCTCCATGCGGTCAAACATGGCCTCCATGCGGAACTGCTCGGGATCGATGCCGCCTTCCTCATTGATCATCGAGTTCCTCAGGAAGCCAGTAGCGACGATTTGATCCTGCGTAGCGTTCGGCTGTAAATCGCCGGCGATCTGATCGATGAGGAACTTGTCGTATCCAAGGTCGCGATTGAAGGCGTTGATCACCCAATCGCGATAGAACCACACCTGGCGCTGCTTGTCTTTCTCAAAACCGTCGGAATCGGCGTAACGGGCGGCATCCAGCCAATGGCGGCCCCACCGCTCCCCATAGTGGGTGGAGTTCAACAGACGTTCCACCTGCTTCTGATACGCGTTCTTACTGTGGTCCTTCA
>DATLCW010000044.1:0-11389 GCA_035526195.1 Bryobacteraceae bacterium | reverse complement strand
GAAAAAGGAAGCCGGAGCGCGGCACCAGCGCCCGCACCGCGATGGAGAACCCGGCTAATTAGTCCGGCGTGGGATAAATCAGCGCGCGGGCCGGTGCGCCTTCAGCCCCCTCCAGCCGTAATGGCAGACAGACCAGTTCGTACAAGCCCGGCGCCACCCCCGTCAGATTGAGCCCCTCCAAAATCACCACGCCGCCCCGCAGCAGAATGCGGTGAACTTTTGCGCCATCCGGCGTATTGTTGCCGACCGACAGATAGTCGATCCCCACCAGTTTCGTTCCATTGCTCACCAGCTTCCGTGCATGCTCCGGAGTCAGAGCCGCGAAATCGTCCCGATAGGGTTCGCGCCACCACTCGCGGTCGGAATTCCGGCTGCGAAATAAAACACGCCTGTCTAAGGCGCACTCCTCGTCAATGCCGCGTACCGTCGCCGGTCCCATCAGGATCTCCATGGCCAGCGCGTCCACGCTCTTTCCCTTGGCGAAGTAATGCAGCGGGGCGTCAATGTGCGTGCCGGTGTGCGCGCACATCGAAAAAGCCGTTACATTCGCCTCATCTCCGTCACCCATGCTTGCCACTTTGCGGCTCCGGAACGGAGGATCGCCGGGCCACCGGGTAACTCCGTGCGTCAGAGGAATACTGATGTCGATCCAATCGCTCACGGCTGAATCTCCCTCCGATAGCGGCCGAGTTCCTTGCGCAGCGTCGCCGTGATCTGCTTCGCCACCGGAAGTCCGATACGATTCACCAGTTCTCCCGCATCCGATTGCAGATCGTAAAGTTCATCCATATTCATAAGATCCGGATAATGGATGTATTTCCAGCGCGACGTGCGCACCGCTTCCCAACTCGCAATGCGCGCAAACTGCGCTTCCATAACGTACTCGCAAAGTATATGCGTACGCCAGCCCTTTGTTCGCCCTCCCAGCAGAGGAGCCATGGAACGCCCCTGCATCTGCTTAGGGGCCGGCACGCCCGCCATCTGCAAAAACGTCGGGGCAATGTCAATGTTCAACACCATCTCCTCGACGCTTGTGCCCGCCTTCACCGCCTTGGGATAACGCACGAACATGGGAATCCGGATAGACTCTTCATAGGCCGCCCGCTTGTCGCCCAGTCCGTGCTCCCCCCAGAAAAAACCGTTATCGCTGGTGAAAACGATCATCGTGTTATCGAGTTGCTTCGTCTGTTCCAGCGTTTGCAGCATCCGCCCCACCCCTTCATCAATGGCCGTGAGACACCGCATCTGGTTGCGGATCACTTCATCGCCCGGTCCCCGCTGGTTATTCGGGTTTCCCTTTTTATTGGGAACAGACGGGGCCGGCAGCGGCCGCTTGAGCATCGGCTTGCCGTCAAGATCGTCCTTCGCGTTCTGAGCGCGCACCACCGGATTCCCGGAAAACAGGTTGGCGTGACGCCCCGCCGGGGTGAACGGTCCGTGCACCGCCTTGTGCGCCAGGTAAAGGCAGAACGGCTTCGAACGCTGGTTGCCCAAAAACTCCACCGCGTAGTCGCTCAACAGATCCGTCATGTACCCTTTTTTCTCGACCCGTTGACCGTCTACGTTCAGCGGAGGATCTTCATACCGGCCCTGGCCGCGAAAGCTCACCCAGCGGTCAATCCCCGGCCGCGGGAAGTCGTCGTTTCCCATATGCCATTTTCCGATGTACGCCGTCTCATATCCGGCATCGTGAAGCAGCCGCGGAAAGGTAATCAGCTTGTGACTCAGCTCCGCGCTGTCGCCGTTCCCCTTCACCCCATGGGAGCGCACGTACCGCCCCGTAAGATAGCTGGCGCGCGAGGGAGAACACAGCGGCGTGGTGACAAAGGCGTTCTTGAAAATAACGCCCTCCCGCGCGATACGGTCGATGTGGGGAGTTTTCACAAACGGATGCCCCATCACGCTGAGCGCATCGAAGCGAAGATCGTCGACCAGGATGAACACGAGGTTCGGACGATTCCTGTTCTGCGCCCGCCCCATGACGGCGGCGCCTGCCAGCGTTCCAAGAGCCTCTCTGCGATTCATACCACTCACCTGTTGACGATCGGCCGCAGCCGCCGCCAGTATATGTTCTTGAATGCCACCGGTCCATGATCCCCTTGCAGCATCAACGGATTGGAAGCAGCTTCTCGAAGCTCCATGTGCGCCCGGGTCCCGCCATCCACCTCGACGTTGGTCTGCACGGAAAGGCCGTTGTGAAGCACGCGAATGAATCGCGCGTTCTCCGTCTTTCTGCCGTCCGCGTCAAACTTCGGACCCCGGAACCATATCTGAAACGACTGCCATTCTCCCGGCCGCCGGCTCGCGTTGCGGGACGGCGCCGAGCCGCCCACGCCCTTGTTGTCGATCCAGCGATGATAGATTCCGCCGCAGTCTGAAGTCTTCATCGGCTCAAGCGATCCATGGCTGTCAAATATCTGGATCTCGTACAACCCATGCAGATACACGCCGGAATTTGAGCCCCGCGGGATCAGAAACTCGAGATAAAGTTCCATGTCTCCGAATTTCTCTTCCGTCACCAGATTCTTGGTGCGTCCGCTCCGGCCATTCAACATCGTGCCGCCTGGTTCGGGAAAGCCCGTCAGCTTTCCCGGACCCAGCAGCCGCTCCCACAACACGGCGCGTGTCGTGAACCATTCATGGGGACCGTCCTGGCCCTTCCAGCCCTTCAGATCCGTTCCGTTCAACAGCGGCTTCCAGCCGTCCTCGAGCAGGAACGGCGGGTCGCCGTGAAACTCACCATCGTTCAATTGCTGCCGCTGGCCACACAGGAGCGCCGGCAGGCTTATACAGAACAGGATCAAACGCATGACGCATCTCATTTTATACATTGGTAGTTGCCGCGTACACCTGCACTCGCATTGGCCCGCTGGCTTGTGCCCATTCTGTTCGGCATAAATATCTACCGCGCCGCCACCCAATCCATCACCACCGACGAAGCGTTCACCTTCCTGCGCTCCGTGCTCGTTCCGATTCCCAAGCTCTGGCAAGCCTTCGATGCCAATGACCATGTGCTTCATACGCTGCTCTGCAAAGCTTCCGTGGCGATGTTCGGGGCAGGCGAATTCACTCTGCGCATTCCCGCGCTCCTGGGCGGGGTGCTGCTTCTATGGATGTGCCTGAGACTTTGCCTGCTGCTGTTCGGCGGCACATGGTACATGCTGATCGCATTCCTCACCCTGGCCCTCAATCCATTCCTGTTGGATTACTGCTCCATTGCCCGCGGTTACGGAATGGCAACCGCGCTGCTGCTGGTGAGCCTCGATCAGTTGCTGCGCTACCAGAGCGCGCCGTATGCTTTGTGGCGCTTATACGCCGCCGGCATCAGTCTCGCGCTGGCGGCGGCCGCCAACCTGACCGCCGTGATTCCGGGCACCGCCCTCGTGCTTATGTTTGCCGGCATTCACCTCGGCGAGCCGATCTATCAGAAAAACTGGGCCCGGCTGCGCGTCCGGGCCGCCAATCTCGCCGATCACATGATCGTGCCGGGAATCGTGATAACTGTGGCTATGCTTCTGGGCCCGCTATCCCACGCTCATTCCGATACGTTCTATGTGGGCGCCAGGAATCTGCGTGAAAGCATCACCAGTTTCGTGTACGCGATCTTCTGGCGCCCCCGCAATCCATTCGAGTTCACTCCACTCCACCGGCTAATCGAGGATACCGCCATTGCGCTGGCGCCTTTTTTTGTAGCTGCTGTGCTTCTTGGCGGAATGATACTCAGCCTCCGCGACCGCCGGCGGATGCTTCTCACCGGCGTCTGCTCTCTCTCCATTCTCATCCTGATCGGCCTGCACTACACAGCAGGTGTACCCTATCCCGAACGGCGCACCGGGCTCTACCTGGTCCCGCTGCTCACCTTGCTTGCGGCATCCGTGTTCCAACCCGCGAAGGCGCTGGGGGGAACTGTCGCGGCAATTTTCCTCGCGCAGTTCCTGCTGTCCTGGAACGTCCGCTTCTATGATGAATGGCTCATTGATTCCGGCAACCGCGACCTCGCGCTCTTTCTACGCGGCCATCCACCCGCCGCGGGCCGCCGGCTGAAACTGGGAGCCACATTCCCGTTGCAGTATGGAACCGGGTTTTACCGCCACCTCTATGGGATGGAGTGGCTCGATCTCTCGGCCGCGCACAACGGTCCCGACGGTGTCTACGATCTCTACTTCCTCGCCGAGAAGGACCACCAGGTGGTAGAAAAGCGAAAACTGCGCGTAATCTACCGCCATCCGTTCTCGAAAGTCGAGATCGCCATCGCGCCCTGATCTTTCGTTGTGAAAATCAGGAGCCCACAGCGGCCGGCGACTCCCCGCGGCATACCGCCAGGATCTCCGCCGCCAGCGCCATGTACTCTGTGAGACTGGTGGGCTTCTTTCTGTAGAGGGCGCCCATTTCCTGAATCTTTCCCTGATCCTTTGGGCTCGCCGTGGTTGTCAACACAACCACGTCAATGTGCGTCAGCTTGCTTTCGCCCTTGATCGCATGCAAGACTTCCAACCCGTCGTATTTGGGCAGATGCAGATCCAGAAGAATTACGCAGGGATCCGGCTTCGCCAGACCTACTTTGTGCTTTTCAACAAAATGCAGCGCCTCAGCTCCGTCTCTAAGCACTTGCAGCTCATAGGTTTCACCCTGGACGTCGAGGACGTGGCGCAACAAATGGACATCGGCGGGGTTGTCCTCAATCAGCACAATCCGTGCGGGACCCATTCTTACCTCCAGGGGCTGGTTGCATTTGCATTATTACACGGCGGCGGAGCTGAGGAAGTGTTTTCTTACCCTACTCGTAGTTTTACCGGGTGGGGGCAAGGGCAAAATGTGAAACATGCATTTCGTGATCTGGTCCTAATTAAGAACGACTCTGGCGACATTCGAGGAAACTATGGAAATCATACGTCATCCGATCCACACGGCGAACATTCATCCGCTGGAACGTTGTGCCTCTCTTGCCGGCGGAGGGATGCTTCTTTTCTCCGGTGCCCGCCAGGGGAGGGGCGGCCTTCTCCGCATGCTGTTTGGCGCCGAAATGTTGAGACGTGCCGTCACCGGCCATTGCTACCTGTATGAAGGCTTGGGAGTGCGTACTGCTCCCACCCGCGAAGGCTCTCACTCCTCCTTGCCGTATGAGCTCGGCATTGGAGCACAAGCGGCGATCACCATTGGCCGCTCGCGCGAAGAGGTCTTCGCATTCTGGCGCGATCTGCACAACCTTCCCCGCTTCATGCAACACCTCGAATCGGTGGAAGTTCGCGATAACCGCCATTCCCATTGGGTCGCTCAGGGTCCGGCCGGCGCCCGCGTCGAGTGGGATAGCGAGATCATCAATGAGGTGGATAATGAGTTGATCGCCTGGCGGTCGCTCGAGGGTTCCGATGTCGATAGCGCGGGGTCGGTCCAGTTCAAAGACGCTCCGGGTGGGCGGGGAACGGAAATCCGCGTAAAGCTGCAGTACAATCCCCCCGCTGGCATGGTGGGCGCCATCGTGGCCAGTCTGTTTGGAAAAGAACCGGAGCAGGAGATTAAAAGCGATCTGGCCCGCTTGAAGCAGGTTCTCGAGACTGGCGTAGTAAGCACCACGGAAGGTCAGGCAACCGGGCGGGATGCGAAAACGCAGCGGCTTAATAGAAAGCCAATGGCGCAGTCCGGATCCCGCCAGCTCGAATGGGCAAACCAGTGAACCACAACCGCAATCTGCTTCTCGGAGCGACCGCCTGTGTCGGCGCGGGCGTGGCCGCCTGGGCCTGGCGGAAGTCCCAACGCGCGGACGTATCGGGCCAGGTGGTGTTGATCACGGGCGGTTCCCGCGGGCTCGGTCTGGCAATGGCATTGGAGTTCGCGCGCGCCGGCTGCCGGATCGCCATCTGTGCCCGTGATGAGGACGAACTGGACCGCGCGCGGGAGATTGTGGCGAAATCGGGCTCCGCGGTGCTCGCCGTTCCCTGCGACGTTTCCCGCCCTGATCAAGTGGAACACCTTGTAGAAACTGTCCGGTCGCGATTCGGTGCGGTCGACATCCTCGTCAACAATGCCGGGCAGATCCTGGTGGCGCCGGTGGAGAACACCACCGTCGCCGATTTTGAGCGTGCCATGGATGTCATGTTCTGGGGCGTGCTGCATCCCACGCTCGTGGTGCTGCCCGAAATGAAAAGAAGAGGTTACGGACGCATCGCCACCATCACCTCGATTGGCGGCAAAGTGAGTGTCCCGCACCTGCTCCCTTACAGTTGCGCGAAGTTCGCCGCCGTCGGTTTTTGCGAAGGATTGCGCGCGGAAATGGCCCCGCACGGAGTCCACGTCACGACCATTGCGCCCGGCCTGATGCGCACCGGTTCTCACACCAAGGCCGAATTCAAGGGCCGGAAGCAGGACGAAGCCCGTTGGTTCAGCCTGGCCGCCACCCTCCCGTTGATTTCCATGGACGCCGAAAGAGCGGCCGCCCAGATCGTAGACTCGATACGGCGCGGCGAATCGGAGAAGATCCTCACCACCCAGGCAAGTCTGCTGGCAAGGGTGAACGGCCTGTTTCCAGGTTTCATTCCTGATCTCATGTCGATCGCCAACCGGCTGTTGCCGGAAGCCACCGGCGACCGCCATTCCAAAAGCACCGGCGCCCAATTGGAGCCGGATCAAAGTAACCTCCTTCGGTCGTTAACAGCCCTCGGACGCAAAGCCGGCCGGCGGCTAAATCAGGGCGCCGTCTGATTTCGTGCCGGCGCGCCGTAAGGCCCGGCTTCGACACCAGTAGTAAAGCGCCGGCATCAGAAACAGGTTCAACACGGTCGAAGTCGCCAGCCCGCCCAGAATCACCACAGCCATGGGATGCTCGATTTCACCCCCGGGTTTGCTTCCCGCCAGGGCAATCGGTAGCAACGCCAGCCCGGTCGCCAGCGCCGTCATCAAAATAGGAGCAACCCTCTCCAACGACCCTTGCAGCACCAATTCCCTGCTGAATGGCACCTGCTCCACGGTTTCCTGATGCCGGTAATGGCTCACCAGCATGATCCCGTTCCTGGCCGCGATTCCCAATACCGTCACTAAACCCACCAGCGAGCCCAGGGAAAGAACACCACCCGTCAAAAACACGGCGCCGATCGCTCCCACCAACGCAAACGGAAGGCTGATGAACAGCAGCACGGTGAGTCCGATGCTCTCGAAATCGCTGTAGAGAATTAAAACGATTCCGCATAACGCGCCGATCCCCAGCATCCATAAGCGCCGTTGCGATTCCGCTCTTGCCGCGTACTCTCCCAAAAACTCCGGATGGTATCCCTGGGGAAAACTTACTTTCTTCACCCGCTCTTCGATTTCCCGCGCCACACTCCCCAGATCCCGCCCTTTTACATTGCAGCTGACATCGATTGGCCGCGAGGCGTTCTCCCGTTGAATGACATTCGGAGCGGCGGCGAAGCGGAGATCCACCACGTCGCCCAGCGGCACACTCGGATTGCCCGCCAGGTTTAATCTGATGCGGCGCAGGGACTCCACATCCTCGCGCAAATGCGGCTCCCCCCACACCATCACGTCGAAAATTTTCTGCTCGTCGTAAATCTCTCCCGCCTTCGTCCCCTTCACCAGCGTCACCGCCGTGCGCCGGATGTCCCCCGGACTCAAGCCGAGCCGCTGCGCCGCCTCCACCTTCACCCGCGCTTCCAACTGCGGCACCAGCACCTGCGGCTCCACCAGCAGGTTCGTCACTCCCGGAACGTCCTGCATCGCTTTGGCCACCAACTGCGCCTGGTTGCGCAGCACGCCCAAATCGGATCCAAACGTGCGCACCACAATCGACCCGCCGCCCCCGCTCAGCACCTCCTTGATGCGCTCTTTCAGATACGTGAGCAGATCGCGATAAAGGCCGGGGTAGCCATCCACCACCTCCTGAATCTTCGCCACCGTCTCGTCATACGGCACCTTGCGGTCCAGGCTGATCCACAGTTCTGTAAAGTTCGGACCCACCACCTCGTCCGCCACCTCCGCGCGCCCGATGTGCGAGCCGAAGTTGCGTACGCCGGGAATCGCCCGCAGTTCTTTACTTGCCCGTATCGTAATACGCCGCATCGCCTCCAATGAGGTTCCCGGCTTTTCCACCCAATGCATCAAAAAGTCGTACTCCTTGAACTTGGGCAGGAATTCCTCGCCTAAAAAAGGAACGGAAAGCGCGGTACCACCCAACAACACCACAATCAAAATCACCGCCAGAGAGAACCGGTTCAGCATCGGCGGCAGCATTCTTCGATACACGCCCTGCATCCATCGCACCAGCGCAGCCGGACGGGGGTCGCGGATCGCCCCAGGCAACAAAATCAGGCACATCGCCGGAGTCACCGTAAGCGCGACGCCGAGCGATGCCAGTACCGCGAGCACATAACTCAATGCCAGCGGACGGAAAAACGAACCCGGCAGCCCCTCCAGAAAATAAACCGGCAGAAACACCAGCACCACGATCAACGTCGCGTATACAACCGCGCTGCGCACCTCCATCGAGGCGTTCAACACCACCTGCAAAGCAGGCAGCGGATTCTCGGAGACGCTGTTCTGCCGCAATCTCCGGGTGATGTTTTCCACGTCGATGATCGCATCGTCCACCACTTCCCCAAGCGCGATGGCGAACCCCGCCAACACCATCGTGTTCATCGTCACGCCGCGCCAGTAAAGCACCAGCGCCGCCGCAACCAGCGAAAGCGGAATCGCCGCCAGGCTGATCGCCGCCGTCCGCCACTCCATCAGGAACGCAATCAGAATCAGGGTGACCAAAATGCAGCCATACAACAGCGCGTGCTGTAGATTGTCAAACGCCATTTCAATAAACGTGGCGGGCCGGAAAATCGTCGGATCGATCTCCACATCGTGCAGCCCGGGCTTTAACGACTCGAGGACCTTTTCCACATTCTTCGTCACATCCAGCGTGTTGCCCGCCGGCTGCTTTTCCACGATCAGCAGCAAACCCGGACCGTCGTTGATCACCGCGTCGCCGATCGGCATCTGATGCCCTTCCGTCAGCCGCGCCACCTGCCCCAGCAACAGCGGCGCCCCATTGCGTACCGTGACCGGCATGGCGGCGAAATCCTGAACCTTGAACACCGCCGGCACATGCGTCAACGAAATACGCTGATTCGGAGTGTCCACAAAGCCGCCCGATGCCGGAGCTACCGCGTCCCGCACTACCCGGAACACATCGTCCAAAGTGACGCCATGATTGCGCAGTTTCTCCGGATCCACCAGGATGTGCAATTGCCGGTCGCGCTGACCCCATATGGCCACATTGGCCACTCCTGGGACAGCCATCACCCGCGGGCGGATCGTCCACCGCGCAAGTGTCGTCAACTCAACTTGCGTCAGCTTCTTCGACCACATGCCGATTTTCAGCGCCCTGCTCGTTGACGAGAGTGGCGAAAGCATTACCGGACGATTCGCCACCGCGGGAAGCTGAGTTCCGACCAGCGCCAACCGCTCCTGCGTAAGCTGCCGCGCCTGCATCAGATCGGTGCCCTGCGCAAACAGCAGCACCACCGAAGAAAGGCCTAAAACGCTCTTCGAACGCAACGTCTTAAGACCGGGAACGCCATTCACGGCGTTCTCAATCGGAGCCGATACCAGGCTTTCCACTTCGAGCGTGGAAAGGCCCGGGGCCTCCGTCTGGATCTCCACCAGCGCCGGCGCGAATTCCGGGAATACATCAATCGGCGATTGGGGCAGCAGCCGCATGCCCACCAGAATCAGCACGAACGACAGCGCCACCATCACCACACGGAGGCGCAAGGAGGTTTCTACCAGCCAACGCATCTATTTTCCCGCACCGAACTCGGTGCCGAACAACTCCGCCGCGCCGGCCACTACCACCTTAGCTCCCGCCTTCAACCCCTGCCCGATAATGGCAAAATCCTGCTGCACGCGTTTCACGTCCACCCGCTGACGCACAAATGCCTGCGGCCCGATGTTTTCGTAGAGCCACGCTCCGCCGTGGATGTCGTACATGATCGCCGACCGCGGCACCGCCAGCCCTTCCTCCGACCCGCGTAAGGGAATCGTTGCGTTTACCCGCTGGCCGGGCCGAAGCGAACCTCCGCGATAGTACAGATCCACCGTGTTGGCCAGTGGATCGGCGCTGGGAGGAGCCGGCACGGTTTCTGCAAGAAACAGTGGCGGCCCCGTTTCCTGGCCGAGCGGGCGGATCTCTGCCGCGGCCCGCGTATCCAGTTCCGCCGCCTCGCCCGCATACACCGCCACCCTTATCCATAGGGCATCCAGCCTCGCGATCTCGGCCAGCGGCGCGCCCGACGGCATCATCTGCCCGGCTGCCGCAAACACCTGCCGCACCAGACCGGACTGCGGAGCAACAATGTGGATGGCAACATCCGCATCCAAAGGCGCGCGCTTCACCTGCTGCAAACGCGCTTCTGCCGCCTTCAACGCCACCTCTGCAACCCGCACTTCTTCCTCCGCCGCCTCCTTCTGGCGCACGCTGCCTACTTCATCCTTTAGTAACTGCTCCGCGCGAGCCCTGCGTTGCAGCGCCCCATCCAATCGCGCTCGCGCCGATGCCACATCCGCCTCGATATTCGACAGCAAATCGCGCTGCACGCCCGCCATCGGCTGCAAATGAAACAAAAGATCGCCCTGCCGGACGCTCGCGCCCACGGCTGTGCGCACCGCCGTCACGGTGCCGCCCACCGGGACAGAAACCGTAATCGACTGCCCCGGCGGAAGCATTGCGTCTCCGGAAAATGTGCGCGATCGCCTCACTTGCCGAAACTCCGCCACAGCCGTTTGGATACCCAAACGCTGTTCGGCCTGCGGCGTCAATCGAATCGTGGCCAGGTCCGTTTCCTTGACGCCGCCATTTTTGACCGATGCGGCCGGGACCGCCTTGGGTGCCTCCTTAGCCGGAGATTGGCACGACACAAAGAAACCCGGCGTGAGCAGCGCCATCACGCATATCCATGCATAACACTTCATATCGTTCTCCGGCACTCCGCTCTACCTACGAAGCGGCTTAAGCCACAATGTAACAGAACTGCGATATCCAGTATCTACGAAGCATGAATCGACTGTATGCTCTCTATCTGGCGCTCATTACGGCGGCCTCCGCTCAGACGACGGAGAAGCCATCGCCGGCAGATAGTCAGCAAACCGCCACCCATCGAACCTATAACGTGAAGCCGGGTCCTTTTCTACGGGAGTTTGGGCATGACGAGATTGACTTGTGGACAAGTCCTTTCAAGCGGCGCAACTATTCAGGCCACGCGTTCAAGAAGTATGTCATTCCCTTCGCTCTGATTACCGGCGCCTTAATCGCGAGCGATCGCCAGACGGCGGATCTGTTGCCCAATACCACCGATCAGGTAATCTGGAGCAGCAGGGTGTCGCAGGTGGGAGCAGGATATTCCCTGGCGGG
>DATLCW010000041.1:0-33251 GCA_035526195.1 Bryobacteraceae bacterium | reverse complement strand
CATCGATCCCGGCGCATCGCTCAATCACCGCAGGAACCTGAATCATGTGTGCTCCTTCCGCGGAACGGCAGCCGGCGTATCGGTTTACAATTTGCCTCACGGGCCGTCAGACGGCGCCATTTCGGGGTCCATATCCGCCAGTCGGACCAGGTTGACAAAACGGGGTTCGCCCGCCACAAAGAACATCGGTCTTCGCTCGTCCGCTTAGCCAAGTCTACTCGGCAAAGCCCGCCATTTTCATGAGGTCGGGTGGCCGAACCCCGGCTAAAGCAGGTTGACAACAGAATAATGGTTGGGTCATGGGGGCTCAAACAGCGGATTTCCATACGAACCCAATCCCATTTTCGAACACTCACCGCGGAAGGGGGCCCGAGCCTCCCGAAACTACTGGTGCCGCACCAGCCGGATTTCGATGATCCTGCTCGTCACGATCGGCCGCTCATATTCGGGGTGCAAAAACTCAAGATGCATGCCTCGCCCCACGTACGATTTCTTGAGCATCGACCCGCCCCAATTCGACCCGGACACTGTAACCAACGTCGGATTCGGGCAGAACTTCGGATGGCCTGAAATCAGGAACTGCCCACCCCCGCGGCTCTGCAAAACGTAAAACCGGTTTTGCGTTTCGATCTCCAGCGTGCCCTCACTCGGCACGTCCTTGAGATAAACTCCGCCTTCCACCTCGGAACGCACGATATTGTGGTTGATCGAGTCGCTCAGGTGCGGATTTGGCCGGAACATGTTGTCCGCGGCGCGCTCAGCCGGGTCCCGCATTCGCCCCTCAATTCTAGCGCAAAGTTGCAAGCGGATAACCGCTCGTTTTCCGCTCCGGTTTACGATGTGATTATGGACATACGGAGGCTCGAAGGGCAGGACGCGGAACCTGTCTGGCATCTACGGCTGGAGGCGCTGCAAGCGGAGCCGGGGAGCTTCGGCGAAGCCTTCGAAGAGTTCCTCCAAACAACGCCGGGCCAGCTGCAAGCTCGACTCGCGTCAGGCACGTCCGATCAGTTCGTCTTCGGAGCCTTCCACGGCGCGGAGCTGGTGGGCATGGCCGGCTTTTACCGTGAGCGCGGGCTCAAGCGGCGGCACAAGGGTAGGATCTGGGGCGTCTTTGTCAGGTCCGCGTACCGCGGTCAGGGAATCGGAAGAGACCTGCTGCTGGCAATATTGAATAGCCTGCGAAGCGCCGCCGAAGTAGAATACGTTCTGCTCAGCGTCTCGGTGGAGAACCGCGCCGCTCACACCCTATACGCCAGCCTCGGATTCCGCGAATTCGGATTCGAGCCGCGGGCCCTCCGCATCGACGGCCGCTACGTCGACGAATACCACATGGTTCTCGCACTCCAAACGCTACAATCTAATTGACACAGGTCTCCGCCTGATTTCGCCAAATGGAAAATCGCGCACTGGCTCAAATGCTTGCCGAAACTGCCGATCTGATGGAGATTGCCGGGGAAGACGGGTTTCGCATCCGCAGCTACCGGAACGGGGCCTCGGCCATCGAATCGCATCCCGAGCGCATTGCCGATATTCTGAACAATCCCGAGCGCAGCGTCACCGAGATTCCCGGTATCGGCAAGGGCCTTGCCGCCGTTCTCAGAGAGATCTTAGAGCGTGGCTCCTTTGAACGGCGCGATGAAATGCTCGAACGGTACCCGCCTACCGCCCTCGAGCTGCTGCGGATTCAGGGTCTCGGGCCGAAAAGCATCGGACTGATCTGGAATCACTTTCGCGTCAGTACGATTGATGGTCTGGAGAGGCTCTGCCGCGAGCAGAAACTGCAGACGCTGCCGCGAATGGGGGCGAAGCTGGAAGAGAAGGTGCTCCGCTCCATCGCGCAATACCGTCAAAGCGCCGGCCGCTTCCTGTTGAGTTTCGCGGAACGCGCCGCTTGCGAACTCACCGCGTACCTCAGCCAACTTGAGGGGATCGAGCAGATCACGCCGGCCGGAAGCCTGCGCCGGGCCAGGGAGACGGTAGGTGATCTCGACCTGCTCGTCACCGGTCCCGGATCCCTCGCCGCGCTTGATCGCTTTATCCAACACCCCAACGTGCACGATGTGTTAGGCAGAGGGGAAAACAAGGCCAGCGCCCGCATGGGACTCGAGGGACTTCAGGTGGATGTTCGTGCGTTGCCCGGAGAGAGCTACGGCGCCGCCCTTCAATACTTCACGGGATCCAAGGAGCACAATGTCGCCATCCGCATCCGGGCGCTGAAGCTCGGGCTGACGCTCAATGAATATGGACTCTTCCGTCTCGACAATGAGCAGCGCGTAGCGGGCGAGTCGGAAGAAGAGATTTATCAGGCTCTGGGTCTGGATTGGATCCCGCCGGAAATGCGCGAGAACACCGGCGAGATCGAAGCCGCCGCCGAACATCGCCTTCCTTCCCTGCTCAAGACTCAGGATATCCGCGGCGATCTGCACATGCACACAACCCAAACCGATGGCCGCGCGTCCTTGGAAGAGATGGCGGAATCCGCCCGCGCCCTTGGCTACGAATACATTGCCATCACCGACCATTCCAAAGCCCTCGCCATGGCCAATGGGCTCGATGAGCAGCGCGCCGTCGAGTTCGCCAAACAGGTGCGGCAGATCAACAAAAACGGGCTTGGCATCCGTATCTTCTCGGGCATCGAGTGCGACATCCGCCGCGAAGGCATCCTGGATCTCGACAACGATGCGTTGGCGCAGTTGGATTTCGTCGTCGCCAGTGTTCACAGCCATATGAACCTCGAGTACGCCGAGATGACGGACCGCCTTTTGCGCGCGCTCGAGTGCCCCCATATCCACGCCATCGGCCACCCTACCGGCCGTATGCTGCTTCATCGCGAAGGCTATCCCTACGATTTCGAAAAGGTGGCCAAGCAAGCGGTCCGCCGCAACGTACTGCTGGAAATCAACGCGAGTCCGGAGCGGCTGGATCTTTCGGCACCCTTCATCCGCCAGGCTAAGTCTTATGGCGCGCGCTTTGTCATCTCCACCGATTCTCACCACCCTAAGCACCTGCTCAACATGCACTTCGGAGTCTCCATGGCCCGCCGGGGCTGGTTAACTCCCGAGGATGTGCTGAACACACTGCCGCTTGATAAGGTGGAACAGATGATCCGGCCCAAATCCTGAAAGCATGGAATGAAACTGACAATCCTCCTTCTTCTCTCCTCATCGCTCCTGCCGCTCCACGCCGCCGGGGAATTGAACATCCCGTTTGAAAAATACAAGCTGTCAAACGGCCTGCGGGTGCTGCTTTCCGCAGATAACGCCGCCCCCGTCATTGCCGTCTATGTCATTTATGGAGTCGGGGCCAGGTCGGAGGAGAAAGGCCGCACCGGCTTTGCTCATCTCTTCGAGCACATGATGTTTCAGGGTTCCGCCAATGCTCCCAAGGGAGTGCACTTCCAGACCGTCGAGTCCAATGGCGGCACGCTCAACGGCAGCACGCACCCCGATTACACCGACTATTTTGAAGTGCTTCCTTCAAACAAGCTGGCAGTCGCGCTATGGCTGGAATCGGATCGCATGCGATCCCTGGCCATCACAAAAGAGGCGCTCGCCAATCAGAAGGAAGCAGTGAAGCAGGAGCGGCGGTTGAGTTTCGATAACCAGCCTTATGCCACCGCCATCGTCGACGTCTTTCCCACGCTGGCATTCAAGAACTGGTCCAGCAGCCACTCCATTATCGGCTCCTTTGAAGATCTGAATGCCGCTGGCGTGGAAGACGTGGCCAAATTCTTCAAGACGTACTATGCTCCCAACAATGCCGTGCTGGCGCTCGTCGGCGACCTGAAAATTCCCGAGGCAAAGAAGTTGATCGAGACCTACTTTGCCGATATCCCGGCCCAGCCTCAGCCTAAGCCTCCCGATCTCACCGAGCCGGTACAAACCGCACAACGCTGGTTGACCCACAAAGACCCCCTCGCCCGCGTTCCGATTGTGGCCATCGGCTATCCCGGACCGAAACGCCGCTCGCCCGATTACTATGCGCTCACCATGCTCGACATTCTGTTCACCACCGGCGAAAGTTCGCGATTATATTTAAGCTTGGTGAAGGAGAAGCAGTCCGCGCTCGGCATTGAGGCGACGCTCGGCTGGCCATTCGCCCAGCCTTCCGATTACAAGGACCCTGGGATCTACGGCCTCAACATCACCTTCAATCCTTCTTTTACGGCAAAGCAGGTCGTCGAGCAACTGCAGACGGAAATTAATAAGCTCCAAACCACGCCGGTAGATACGAAAGAATTGGAGCGCGCCCGTGCCACACTGCGCTCCTTTCGCATACGCGGCTTGCAGTCCACCATGAACCGCGCCCAGTTGCTCGCCCAATACGAATTGTTGGACGGCGCGCCGGAATTGATTAACACCGAAATCGACCAGTACCTCGCGGTGACCCCGCGGCAGGTTCAAGCTGCCGCCCGGAAGTTCCTGAGCCAGGATAAACAATCTGTCCTCGAGGTGGTGCCTGCGCCGGCCAAGGAGGAGAAGAAATGAGATTCGCGATCTGCTTCTGTGCCGCCGCCTGCTTTGCGCAAACCATCGACCGCAGCAAGCCACCCGAAACGCCGCCGCTGCAACCCTACAATCTCCCCGCGGTGCGCGAATCGAAGTTAACCAACGGGCTCGCCGTGCTGCTGGTCGAGGATAAACGTTTTCCTCTGGTAACTTTGCGGCTCGCCTTTCGGGCCGGATCGCGATTCGATCCTGCCTCCCGTTACGGCGTGGCGGAAACGCTGGCATCGCTTTTGAAAGCCGGCACTACTACCCGCAGCGCCCGCCAGATTGCAGAGGAATTGGCTGCCATTGGCGGCTCCATCAATGCCGGTGAAACCGCGGACTCCCTCACGATCTCCGCCAGTGTCCTGGCAGAGCACACTGGAAAGCTGCTCGACCTTACCGCCGATGTCGTTCGCAGCGCCAGCTTCCCCCAGCAGGAAATCGATCTGCGCAAGCAGAACCGCGTGCAGGAGCTTTCGCTTCAGCGTTCCCAGTCCAACGTGCTCGCCGACGAGAAACTGCGCGCGGTGGTCTTTGGGAATCACCCCTATGCCCGCACCCTCCCAACGCCGCAGTCCATCCGGGCAATCACGCGGCAGGATCTCATTGCCTTTCGAGACCGTCTGCTGACGCCGGGCAATGCGGTGCTGGTGCTGGTCGGCGCGTTGCCGCCGGAGAAACAGATGCTCGAGATGGTCGGCGCGCGCTTTGGCTCGTGGCCCGCTAAGCCCGTCCCCGACGTGCCCGCTTCCGACTTGCCCAAGCCGGAACGGTCCATCACGCTCATCGACCGGCCTGGGTCAGCCCAAGTGGATATCCTGATCGGCCATATCACGGTGAACCGGCAGCACGCGGATTATTTCCCGGTGCTCGTGGGGGCCAACATATTGGGAGGCGGCGCCAGCTCGCGGTTGTTCAACAACATTCGGGAAAAGCAGGGCTTTGCCTATCAGGCCAATTCGCACAACATGCCCTTCAAGGACACCGGCATTCACAACGTGGTGACGCAGGTCAGGGAAGAGGTGGTGGAGCCGGCGATGAAAGCTGTTTTCGCCGAGCTCACGCGCATGGGCACCGAGCCGGTGACCGCGCAGGAGCTTACCGATCGTAAGAACTATCTGAACGGCATCTTCGTGATGCAAATTTCCAATCAGGATGGGGTGGCAAGCCAGTTGGCCAGCCTTCGCATGAACGGCATGCCGGAGGAATACCTCGAGAAGTACGTCACCAATATCCGTAGTGTGGAGCCCGATCAGATCCAGCGTGTGGGCGCGAAATACTTTTCCCCCGAGGATGCCGCCATCGTCGTCGTCGGCGATGCCTCCAAAATTGCGGAAGAAGTGCGGAAGTTCGGCAAAGTGACCATCGAGAAGGCTCAATGAAAAAACTCATATCGCGCAAACTGCTGCTGGATACGCCTGTTTTTAAAGTGTCCGATAACCGCGTCATCGATCCGCACGGCCAGGAGATTCACCGCCTCATCGTGGAGCACGATGGCTCGGCGGTTGTGATGCCGGTGAATGAGAAAGGCCGTGTGCTTCTGGTCAGGCAGTACCGGTATCCGGCGCGAACTTCCCTGTGGGAACTGCCCGCGGGAAAGGTCGATGAAGGCGAATCGCCGCTGCGCGCCGCCAAACGCGAGCTCAAGGAAGAAACCGGCTTTCAGGCGCGCAAATGGAAAAAGCTGATCAGGTTCTATGCCAGCCCCGGCTTTCAACAAGAGGCCATGACCCTCTTTCTCGCTCGCGATTTGCAGGCGGGCGAGGCCGAGCCCGATGAGGGCGAAGAGAACATCGAGATGCAGTGGTTCAAGCTGCGCGAGATTGAAGACGACATCCGCACCGGTAAGATCTGCGACGCCAAGACCATCATCGGCATGTACTACTATCAGCACTTCATCAAGTAGGATTTACTACGGCGCGACCGCCGCCGCCACTTCCACCGCCGTGCAGGCCTTCTTGTCGCCCACTCCCGCGAACGGGATCAGCGTACTGGCCGGAGGATTTTGCTTGCTGTAGACATCAAACCGGAAGTTCCGGGTCAGGTCGGTCGATTCCTGTGTGGTGGGATAGAGGTAGGAAAAGGCCACATTCTTCGCGTCGGCCCCGTGCTTCTGCAGCGCCGCGGCCAGGCTCTGAAACATTTTCCGGACCCCCGCTTCATCGCACTTAGCCGCTGTATGCAGGCCGGACCACACCATGTTGTTGCTGCTGATGCCCGCGACATGGGTGAAATTGGGAGACTTTGCCAACCCTTCCGGGGAGACGAACCCAACCGCCGATTTCGCCCGCGCCACCGCTTCACATTCCACCAGCGCCCGTCCGTATCCCATCGGAATCTGCAAGTGATTCCTGGTCGCGCTGGGATAGCGCATCATTGCCATAGCCTGCACTTCTCCTACATCCCCCAGAGCGCTCAGGTAGCAGGTGACCGTGAGCACATCCGCCGCCGTCAGTTGGACCGCCTTCAACGCCTTGTCGATGTTGTCGAATGCCGTCTGTGCGAGCGGGCTCACCTTAGGCAGCACTTCATTCTTTCCCACTCCCTGGCCCGAAATGAAAACCAGACCGTGTGGATTGCGTCCGCCGCTGGTGACCGCTTCTAATAAGATCTTCTGATCCGGATGCGGCATCGAGGCCACGCGAATCACCGACAGCACCGGCGCCCTCAATGTGAGATTCAGAAGTCCGATATCGGCGTCGGGACGCACGAACGCGCGATACCGGTATACCTTGCCCTTGATCTTGCTTTCGGCGCGCTTGGCCTGTTCGAGAAACGTTCCCTTCGGCTCAGGGTTTGAAACCTGAAACCGTAGCGATTTAGTTGGGGCAACTACTTGCCCCAGCGCAACCGAAACGCATAAGAAACCAAGCCCCGCCCGGATGGAAAAAAACATACAGGTGACAACAATTTTATCGTAACCGGCCGCCGCCTCTCCCCACCGCATGACAATCTTAAAACATGCGGCTGGATGGTGAAGAGCCCAAATTACGCCAGCAGTTCCTTCACCGGCTCTCCCGTGCGGTCCTCGAGCGAGTTGGCGATCTTCAGCGGGCGGCCGATCGGACTCATATACTCTTTGGTCCAATCAATCCCCAAAGCCTTGTAAAGCGTCGCGTACAAATCGCCCATTGTTACCACGCGATCGGTAACGTTGTAGCCTTTGTCATCGCTCGCCCCAACCACTTGACCGGCCTTAATGCCGCCGCCGGCCAGCGCCAAAGACCAGCAGTTCGGCCAATGATCGCGACCGAGATTCGGGTTGATCATCGGGGTGCGGCCGAACTCGCCCATCGCTACCACCAGCGTCGTATCCAACAGTCCGCGCTCATCAAGATCGTCGACCAGCGCCGTCAATGTGCGGTCCAGAGGCGGTGCCAGGCGGTCCTTATGACCCTTGTCGTTGTCGCTGTGCGTGTCCCAGGAGTTGCCATGAAAACCCGCGGCCGTGACAAAGCGGCTGCCTGCTTCCACCAGTCTGCGGGCGAGCAGGCAGGACTGCCCGACGGAATCCTTTCCGTAGCGCTCCTTCAGCTTGTCCGATTCCTTGGAAAGATCGAATGCGTCGCGCACGGCAGGCGTCAGAATCATTTTCAAAGCCTGCGCCGAATAAGCATCCATGTTGGCATGCTCCGCCGTCTCATTGAGTGCGCGGTAGCGCTTGTCCACGGCCTTCAGAAACTCCGAGCGGCTCTCCACCGCCTTTTGAGACAACGTCTTCGGGAGGCTCAGGTCCGTTACCTCAAATCCCGGCCGGCTGGGATCGGGTATGCACATCGGATCGAACTCTCCACCGAGGAAGGAGGCGCGGAAATACTCTTCGTACTGGCGGCTGCGGTCCCATTTCGGAACCAGCACATGGGCGGGCACGGCGTTGCGGGGGCCCAATTCCTTGGTGACGATAGAACCCAAACTCGGGAACTGCATGGCCGGATTGATCTCATGTCCGGTGACGGCGTAATGCGTCGCCTGCGGGTGGTCCGTGCCGCGGGTGTGCATCGAGCGGACAAGCGCGAATTTGTCCATCTTCTTCCCCATCTTCGGCAACAGTTCGGATACCTGAATGCCCGGCACGTTGGTGGAGATCGGCTTGAAGCTGCTGTTCGTCTTCGGATCCCAGGTATCGATGTGGCTCGGCCCGCCCTCCAGCCAGAAGAGGATCACGGCGTTGGCTTTTGCCTTCGACGGAGCCTTCTCGTTGGAAGCGGCGCTCAAAAATCTGGCTAAGGTCAGTTCCAGAAACCCCAGGGAACCAACACTCAAGAAGTCTCTACGCGATGCACGATGTATCATACATCCTCCTCAATGATTCTCCGAGAATTCGCGGGAACTGATCAATGCCCAAACAAACTCACGCAGCGCGGCCTCGCGATCGCCGCGCTTGGCCAGAACGTCCTGCACGTCCTTCCACCCATCCGGATCGGGAACGCGTCCCAGAGCCGCCACGTAAAATTCCTCAACAATTCGCGCATCCGCCGCTCCGGATGCCAGCAGGCGGGCCAGCCGGCTCTTCGGTTGGCCGAGCCGGTCCACATAGCTCGCTCCCGCCAACATGTGGAGGGCCTGGCTGAGATTCGGTTTTGTAGCCCGGTCCGGGATTGCGCCGCGGTTGGCGCGCCCATACAGTTCCAGGAATCGCGAAAAGAAAGTATCGGGATCTCTCAGTTGCACCGCCCGCGTTCCGGCGGGAGCCTGCCCCACCGTCGAACCCTCCGTAACCGCCGTTGAGAACGTCTCCGGCACACCCGTTACATCGGCGACTGCGTCAAGCAGCACATCGGCATCCAGTCCGCGAGGCAGAGAGCGCGAATAATTCACGACATCGTGACGGTTGGTGTCATTCGGCTTGTAGGAAAGCTGGTACGTACGCGACATCACGATCGTCTTCATGAGGTGGCGCAGGTTGTACTTGTGGTCGCGGAAATCCTTTGCCAGAGCGGACAGCAGCTCGGGGTGCGTCGGGGGGTTGGTGGAGCGGAAATCGTCCACCGGGTCCACAATCCCTCTGCTGAAAAACTGGCCCCAGATACGATTCACCGCTGCCTCGGCGAAGTAAGGCTGCGCGGTCATCCAGGCCGCCAGGGCCTTGCGTGGATTCCCGTCGGGCGCAATCTGCAGCGGGGAATGATCGAGTAGCGCCGGCTTTACCAGCGCTTTGGTGCGCGGATGCAGTAGTTCGATCTTTGCATTCACATCCTTCGAGCTGAGGTCCATGTTGGTGGGATGGTCGATCACCACCGGGCCGATCTTGAACAGACGCGAGAAGAACGCAGCCATTCCCCAGAATTGGTCCTGACTCCAGTTCTCATAGGGGTGGTTGTGGCATTGGGCACAATCCAGCCGGCGGCCGAAAAACACCCGCACTTCTTCCGCCATCACCTCTCCGGGGGGGCCGATCTGATTGTAGGGAAGGAAGTGGCGTGACGCCGGCTCGTATCCTTGAGCGGAAATTCGCTCGCGGGCGACTTCGTCATAGGGACGGTTGGTTTCGATATTCGAACGGATCCATTCCCAATATCCCTGGCTCCATTTCGACGTCAGGCCGTTGGCGAAGATCGCCACCCGGAAAATGTCGGCGAAGCGGTACGTCCAGTAGTCCACAAACTCGGGAGAAGCAAGCAGAGCATCGATCACCTGCTCGCGTTTTTTGGGATCCTTGCTCGCCACAAACTCGCGCACACGATTGGGCGGGGGCAGTGTACCCGTCAAATCCAGGCACACGCGGCGCAGAAACTCCGAATCCTCGGAAAGGTCCGAGGGAATGATCTGAAACTTGCGCAATTTCTCGAACACATGATCGTCGATGAAATTCGCGCGGGAGATCGTGGGATAACTGCGAATCCGCGGTCCGATCACGCCCACGCCGGCGCTTGCCACTTGCCCGGCGGCGCGGATCAGCAGGGTGGTTTCCCCCTGTTGCGCGGCCGTGATGATGCCGTCGGCGCTCACGGTGGCGACATTCCCGTCGTTCGCCGTGTAGAGCACCTGATGGGTCAGGTCTTCGGTCTTTCCATTACTGTAATGGCCGGTAACCAGCAGCCGGCGTTGCCCGCCTACAGGCAGAGTCGCCATCTCCGGGTAGATGGACAGCCGCGTCAGCTTTGCCGGCCCCTGGTCCCCTTCTTCTCCATACGGCGCGCCGCTGCGAATCCACTGGATCATCGTCTGATAATCCTCAGATTCCTTTTCCAGACGTTTGCCGCCGCCGTGCGCAATCGTCATCGTGGGTTTGGCCAGCAGCATGCTTTTCTCGGGATTCTTGATATCGATCCGTGGCACCCGTTCGCCTTTGACCTCATTGGTGAGGACCTGATACACCCCGCCCTTCACAATCCATTCATAATCGTCTTTGGGATAGAGCGCATTTCCCGACAGCTTCAAACCGCCGCGCCCCTTCACGCCGCCATGGCAGGCGCTACCATTGCATCCGCGCTTGGTCAGGATGGCGCTGATCTCCTGAGAAAAGCTGATCGGGCGGGTCGATCCCGCGTCTTCAATCACAATGGAAGATTGCGCTTTTACGCCGGAAAAACTGGCGCTGAGCTTTATCCGCCCGTTCGCTATTGCGGCAACCCGGGCGGCTCCTGACAAAGACGCCAGAGCGGGGTTCGATACCTTCCACTCCGCCTTGGCGGTAACATCCTGCTCAACCCCATCTTCGTCAGTGGCCAGCGCGACGAATTGTTGCGAAGCCCGGGACCCATTGAGCGTTACTTCCGTGGGGACGGTCTTCAAAGAAACGATGCGCGTCCCGGCGGTGGCCGCAACGCAGAGAATGAGGAATAGGAGCAGAGATCTCACAGCTTTGGTAGCACCATTATAGGAATCGATTTTGTAGCGAGCGGCTCTCCCAGTTTCCCGTCGACGACGGGACGGACCACGATGCGGGCGATCTGCGGCTGCATCGTGGCAGCGGCGTCCGATGCCGCCGTCAGCACAACGACCGTTCGCTCCGTCCGGGGGGTGTAGCGTTCGCGCTTTCCCACAGTCGACGGAGGATCTTTTTCAGGCTCGAAGTCCGCACCCGTTAAAGCTTGCACCCCAACCGGCAATAATTCGGCCATCACGGCTACGGCGCCGCGATAATCTTCTTCGCGGTCAAACACGACTCGAATCGTTTTGGCTTCCTCCGGAGCAAGGTTGATGTGGTCGGTGTCGATACGGATCTCTCCGACGTGGGGGATTGCCGGCCGGACCTGGACACGGTAACGAAACGCCTCGCCGCCGAAGTCAGCAGTGGCGTCACGGACTTCCAAGGTGTAGACGCCGGTCTCACGGAGAGGCACAATGGCTTTGGTCTGCAGGGACTTCGAGAGTGCTCCGTTGCATGCGCCGCGCCCGGCGAAGATGTTGGTAGCCACTTCGTTTCCCGCCGCATTCAGCAGCCGCACTACCGGGTTAAAGTAAGGCGGGGCCGCGGATGGTGTTTGCACTTCGATCGCAATGTCGCGCGGGCTATCGATCTGGAAGCGCGCCCGATGCGTTTCTCCGGGTTGCACCAGCATGCCGTCCAGGGTGCCGGGGAGCTTGAAGATGGGCGCCTCGGCGGCGGGCACCGGTTGCGCGCGATAGGTTTCGATCGAGGTCTGATCGGGGCGCTTGCCGCCGCGTGCAGCGAGTTCATTTAAGCGGTTTGCGGAAAGGGTGCGGGTGAAACCGCGTTCATCCCATGATTTTTCCGTTACCGGCAAATCCTGCGGCACGGCGCCATCCACGATCTTCAGTTGATAGCCATAGTCGGGGCCACCCTGTCCGGCGAATGCTTCAATGCGCATGAAGTACATTCCTGACCGCTCAAAGCGATGCTGCATGTGAGCATCCGTTACCCGCCCGAATACCCAAACCGGCTCGTCGTTATAAGCAATCCGCTTCAGCCGGCTGGCATCGAACCAGCTTCCTCCGCCTTCATAGAGGGTTAAGGAGGGATCGAAGTTCGCAATCGTGGCAGCCGATCCCGGGGCGGCAATTTGCGGCAGGCCGGAGATTACTTGAAAAGTCAATGTCTGTCCGGCTTTGGCCTGAAAGGAATAATAATCGGTCTCGCCGCGTTGGGAAATGCGCCCGTTGAAGATGGTAGGCACCGCCGAAACAGCAATGGCGGATTCCGGGGAGTCGTGTGTTCCGGCGGGTTCGGCGGCGATGGGCAGGTCCGTGACATGGAGGGGCAGTGCATTCGATACGCCATAGGGAGTAACGAGACGGAAGGGATAGCGGCCGGCTTTCGAATCGGCGGCAATCTCGATCCGCAAACGCACGAGGTCGATCGGCGCCTTGCTTTTCCCGCCCTTGGGCTCGGCGGCAGGCTCGGGTTCCACGGACTCTGTTGTGATGGTTACCGGAGCACCGGCAGTGACAAAGGCTGCCTTTGCGCCCTTTAAGCCAGTGCCGCGGACTGTCGCGGAAAATGTCGCACCGCGTTGACCGGTAAAGGGGTGTATGGAAAGCACGACAGGCTCGACACGCGGATCCGGTGCTTTGGGAGCGGCCGCGATGCCCCGACTGTAGCTAACCAGCGCAAGCATGGACCAAAGTACACGCATGAGTATTCTCCTAGTTTAGCGCATGTGGGTGCGCGCGGTTATGTACATTGGGAGGATGGAGTATGGCTACCGCTGGAAGCCCCTGATCGATCTGACGTCCGATCAGGCAGAATCCAGGAACACCGAACTTGCCACGTTGAGCAGCGTCTGGAGGGAGCAGAAGGCATCTCTAGAGGACAAGGGTATCGTTCAGGAATTTACAGCAAAGCTGCTGCGGGAGATGGCAATTGAGGGAGGAATTATCGAGCGAGCCTACACGCTTGACCGCGGCATAACCATCCAACTAATTGAGCATGGCATTCACGCCAGTCTGATTCCTCACCATTCCACCAACAAAGATCCCAACTGGGTCGCTGCGATCATCCAGAATCATTTAACGGCCGCGGAGGGACTTTTTGAGTGGATTCATCAGGGCAGAGACCTGACCGTTGGCTTTGTGAAGCAGTTGCATTCCGTTCTGATGTCCCATCAGGACACGACGCAGGCCATGGACCCTTACGGAAATTTCGTAGAAGTCCCGCTTCGCAAGGGCGAGTATAAAATACAGCCGAATAATCCCATGCGCGCGGACGGCAAAGTCCACCAATACTGTCCGCCGGAACATGTTGCTTCAGAGATGGACCATCTTATCCAACTCCACCGGTCGCACGTAACCCGATTGATCGCGCCTGAGGTGCAAGCGGCCTGGCTGCATCATGCTTTTACTCAGATCCATCCCTTTCAGGACGGGAACGGCCGCGTTGCACGACTGCTTGCCAGCTATGTCTTCATCAGGCACCACTACTTCCCTCTCGTCGTGACCGATCGCGAGCGAACAACCTACATCCGTGCCCTTGAAGAAGCTGACCAATCCGGCGATCTAGGGCCATTGATCGGTTTGATGAGCGCCGTGCAACGCTCGACGTTCGTGAAAGTGCTCAGTCTTGCCGGAGAAACACAGCGCGGCGCGGAACTCGATCAGGTAATCGAATCGGCAGTTAGAACCGCTACAACAAGAGTCCAAGCGCAACAGCTCAAGTTGGAGGCAGCGAAGAAAGTTGGCCGGCGGCTCATGGAGCGCGCCGAGGAACGCCTCACCGGGCTGGCGGCGAAACTCCGCGAGAAATTCTCGAGCGTTCCGTCGCGGTTTCAATTCACCGCCTGTCATGAATGGAATGAAGGCGGGAAACGGCATTACTTCCGAGCACAAGTCATCGAGGCCGCCCGGAGCTTCGAGTATTTTGCGAACCCAAGTGTCTATCACGATTGGGTTCGTCTCGCGTTCCGCACCGAAGAACAGGCTGAGATTCTCGTTTCCCTCCATGCGCTCGGGCACGAATATCGAGGTCTCCTCGCCGCATCCGCCATTTTCTTCCGCCGTTCTCAATCCGGAGAAGGAACGACGGAAGTCACCGCAGCCACCCCGCTCACAGATACCTGGTTTCAGATCAGCTACCTCGACAGCGACGACGCGTTAAAGGATAAATTTGACCTTTGGCTAAACAAAGCTCTTACGAAAGGCGTGGCTCTCTGGCAGAAAGGCCTTTAGCTCTCGTGTGCGGGAAGCTACCAAAGGAACTTTGCCCCAAGCTGAATATAACGTTGAGCGCTGAAACCACCTACCTGGCCGAAGTTTGAATTGCCCAGGGTCGTATTCACGTCTGTGTAGTAAAGATGATTCAAGGCGTTGAAAGCCTCGACACGAAATTGCAGCTTGGCCCGCTCGAGGATACGTATTTCCTTCAAGGCGAAGGCGCTCAGATCGATCGCACCCGGTCCTCGAATGGTGAACTTGCCCGCGTTGCCAAAGGTGAAGTCGGCGGGCCGGGCGAAAGCAGCGGTGTTGATGAAACGGAAGGGCGTGCGCGCTTCCGGCGGCAGATACCAGTCGCCGACAACGTTGGGGCGCGTAGCCACCTGGCGCGGCGCCGCATTCAGCGAAGGATTATAAAGGCGGCCGGTGTTCCAGGTCCAGACGCCGTTCAGGCTCCAGCCTCCCAGGATGCGGCCCATGAAACCGCGCTGCGCTTTGAACCAGGGCGGATCGTAGGTATGCGTCACTACCACGTTATGACGGCGGCTCTCTTCCAATTCGGAACGTTCGGCGCGGCGGTTCAGCGGATCCTGAATGCCGCTGGCAATACCTTCAATCCCATAACCGATGTTCTTGCCAAGCGTGTACGCCACGCTATATGACAAATCCACCGTCCGGCGCCGGAAGTACACTTGAAGCGAATTGTACGAAGACGTGGCCGAAGGCTCCACCAGGTTGATCGAGCCCAGACCGCGATAGGGCAGGAACGGCCTGGTATCGACTCCCTGATGAGCGGCCACTTCCGCCGGCGTCAGAAAATTCAGCGGCCGGGCAAAAGACAACTGGCGCCCGCCATTGCCGACATAGCTGACATCGAGAAACGTCTTGAACGGGAGCTGGTGCTGGATGCCGAAGCTGTAACTATAGACAGTCGGGATTTTATAATCGGCCGGCAGACTGCCGGCATCGATAGGAAACCGCGTCGTGTTGGGGATACCGCTTCCCGGGTTGTCGGCCAAGCCATTGGTCACGGTGGACGACTCTACCAGCGGCGGACGGGCACCGAGGTACCAGCCGGAATACGCGATGCCGGTGACTCCGTTGAATGCCCCAGCGCCGCCTCGCACGGCAGTCTTGCCATTGCCGAAGACATCCCACGCGAAGCTTAGACGAGGCTGGAAATTGGTCTTCCTGAGCGGATTAAATCCTTCGGGAACGCCGCGGAACAAAGCCTGTAAAGCGGGATTGCTCGCGGCCGGAACACGCCCTTTGGCCGAGTCCGGGAAGCCGTTCCCAGGCAACACCAGTCCGTTATACACATCACCCGTACCTGGAATGATTGCCCCGTTGGCGGCGACCTGGGGAGCTTTCGCCGGGTCCCAGAAGCGCTGCATGAACGCCACCATATTGTTCCATTTGGCGGACCACGGGGAGATGAGCGAGTAGCGCATGCCGTATTCCATGGTGAAGCGTTTGTTCACGCGCCAACTGTCCTGCACGTAAATTTCACGGGCATAGGCACGGTACACGGTTTGCGCCGGCGGCCCGGATTCACTATAGGAATCGAAGTACCCGAGCAGTCCATTGGCCCACGGTACGCCGGTATTGCGCGGATTGGCGGAGGTATTGCCGAAGCTGAAAGAGCCGTTGTCATTGGCCTGATTCACTTCGTTCATGTTCATCTGCTCCCAGTAGAATCCCGCTTTGATGGTATGGCTACCCTTGATTTTGATCAGGTTGTCGCGAACAATCCAGGTCGGCGTGCGCGCGTAGCTGGGCTGGTTGGAACCGGTGATGCCGGTCTGGTTACTGAAGCTTACGCCGGGGATACGATCTCCATTGCTGCCCGGGTAAAGCTCGGGGAAATCGATGCCCCAGCTGGCGCGCTGAAAGCCGGTGCCCTGAAGACTGAAGTCCTCGCGGTAATCCGATTCGCCCACACTGAATTCATTCACCATGCTGGGGCTGAAAGTGGTGTTCAGCGCAATCGTGAAGTTATTCCCCCGGCGATGGCGGTAGACCGGGAATAAAGGAATGTTGTTTCCGGTGTTATCAAAGGGAGAGGTGAAATTCTGGTCGCCATGGAGTCCGCGCACCGTGAGTTGCCAATTCGGGCGGATGTTGTAATCCACGCGAAAGATGAAGTCGCGGTTGTCGGTGGGCTGGTCGCGAACCGCGATGTAATTGCCGCCGGGTCCTGGAAAATTAGGATCGGGATAAATTTTCTGCAACGCCTGTCCAAGCTTGCTGATGCGGGTTCCCGGAATGATGTTGCCGGGGAACGGAGCGCCGGTGCTCGGGTCGATCGGGACAACGCGGCTGCCGCTGAAGTCCCCGGACCGCTCCAGCGGCGTCGGGACGATCGAAATTTTGGTATTCGTGCCTGCCAGGTACCGGCTTTCCATGCCGAAGAACGCGAATAGCTTGTTCTTATCGGTATTCCATTTCTTAGGAATGAAAACCGGACCGCTCATGGTGAAGCCGTAATTGTGATAGCGAGTGCGCGGTTTATCGCCGAGAACAAAGCGGCGGGCGGCAAACTGATCGCTGAAGAAAAACTCGTAAGCGCTCAGATGGTAGTCCTGGGTGCCGCGGCGGGTGATGAAGTTGATCTGTCCGCCGGTGCTGCGGCCGAACTCGGGAGCATAGCGGCTGGTGTAAACCTTAACCTCTTCGATGAAATCCACTCCCAGAATATTGTTTACCTGCACTCCATCGCGCACGCGGCCATTATTGATGCCGTCGAGCGTCACGAAATTCGTGTCTTTACGTCCACCGTTGATCATCAGCGCGCCCATGGAATAACTGGTGGCACGGAAATCCGTGGTGAAGTTCCCGTAACGCGAGATAATGCCCGGCAGGATGCCCAGCATGTAATAAGGATTGCGTCCCGGCAGCGCGTAGTTCTGTAATTGCGTGCCCGTGACGAGGCGCGAGACATCGCCGCTGGAAGTCTCGACCGGCGAGACCGTTTCCATCACCTCGACCCGCTCGGTCACCTGGCCTACTTCGAGCTGAAATTTGTAAGTGGCCGCCTGGTCGGTATCCAGCCGGATACCGCTGCGGACGAACGACTTGAAGCCGGCCGCTTCTACACTGATTTCGTAGTCGCCGCCGGGCAGGTTCGGCACGGTGAACGAACCGCTTTCATTGGTGGCGGCGGCACGTTCCAAGCCGATGGCGGCCGATCTGATTTTAACTTTGGCGCCGGGAACAGCGGCTCCGGTAGCGTCAGTGATATCGCCGTTCAGGGTCCCTTTGAATTGGGATAGGAGCGGCATAACAGTCAACCACATCATCACGAGATAGCGAGACATAGATTGTTCGCAGTACAGCAATTTTAGCCCTTTGTGTCAAGGGTTGCGCGATTCACAATTGCCTGGAAGAGAGTGACGTACACTGGCAGGAGTAGGAGCTTGCGTGTCCCGATCTATCCTCTTCCCGCTCTTCTGCTCCCTGGCATTCGCCTGGGACCAGAATGAAGACCTGCTGTCCGCCGCGCGCAAAGGCGACCTCTCCACCGTGCAGGCCCTGATCCAAAAAGGGGCGGACGTGGAAGCCAAAACGGCGTATGGCCAGACTCCCCTCTTCCTGGCGTCTATGAATGGCCACACCCCGGTAGTGGCGTTTCTGCTGGAAAAGGGGGCCAGAACCGATGTTCGCGACACCTTCTACAAAGCCGGGCTGATCGATTTCGCGTTACAGCGAAAGCATTATGCCGCCGTCCAACTGATCATCGAGAAAGGCGGGCTGGATCTGGAAAATGCGTTGCCAAGTATCGTTCGGGCCGGATCGCCGGACCTGATGAAGGCTGCCATCGCTACCGGAAAACTCACTTCGGACGCGATGACGAAAGCCTTGGAACTCGCGTGGAACCTGAACAAACCAGAACTAGCCGGGGTGTTGACGAAAGCGGGAGCCAAACCGCCGGAGCCCGGAGTTGTAGTTGAGCCGAAAATTCTCGAAAGCTATGCGGGCACGTACAAATCGCAACAGTTTCCCATCGAAATTAAAGCCTGGGTCCGGGATAGCCAACTAGTAATGCAAGTGATAGGCCAGCCCGAGTTCGTGCCGAAAGCCAAGAGCGCGACGCTGTTCGCCGGGGTTGGAGCGGAGTTCGAATTCGACGCGCCCAACAGCTTCGTATTGCGGCAAGCGGGGCAGAAACTCCAGTTTAAGAAGGTGGCGGCGCGATGATACGGATGTATTTCCTGATTTCGTTGACGGCCCAGGTATTAGCCGCTGGAGATTGGCCGCAGTTCCGCGGTCCGGGCGCATCGGGTGTCGGAGACGGTGCGAATCCACCGCTGCGCTGGGATGCGGAGAAGGGCACGAACATTCTCTGGAAGACGCCGATTCCGGGACTATCCGTAGCCTCTCCGATTGTGTGGGGCGAGCGTATTTACGTCGTCACCGCGATCTCCGGAGACCGCAGGCAGACCATCCGCACCGATCTTTATGGCGACACCGATTCCGTGTCCGATTCGACGCCCCATACGTGGAAAGTTTTTGCCCTCGACAAGAAGTCCGGAAAGATTCTGTGGGAGCAAACGGCGCATCAGGGCGTTCCAAAGACCAAGCGCCACCCCAAGTCCTCGCAAGCCTCCCCAACTCCCGTTACCAACGGGAAGGTGATCGTCGCTTACTTCGGCTCGGAAGGGTTATATGCCTATTCCCCGGAAGGCAAGCTGCTTTGGAACAAGGATCTGGGAATGCAAAGCGCCGGCTGGTTTTTCGATCCCGATTCCGAATGGGGAGCCGCCAGTTCGCCGGTCATCCATAAGAACAGCGTGATTCTCCAATGCGACCGCCAGAAGGACTCGTTCGTCGCTGCTTACGATCTCAGCTCCGGTAAAGAATTATGGCGCACGGCGAGGAATGAAATCCCCACCTGGGGCTCGCCCACCCTTGCGCCGGCGGGGGGCCATGTTGAAGTGGTCACCAACGGGACAAAGGCGATTCGCGGCTACGACGCCGATACCGGCAAAGAATTGTGGACACTGGGACCGAACTCGGAAGTGACCTGCACCACGCCGGTGTACGGCCATGGATTGATCTTGGTCACGGCCGGGTATCCTCCCGTGCAGCCGATTTACGCGATCCGGCCAGGCTTTACCGGCGACCTGACACTGAAAGGAAGCATGGAATCGAGCGATGCGATTGCCTGGAGTAAGCAGCGGGGAGGCGTGTACCTTCCCTCTCCCATCGTGGTTGGCGATCATCTTTATACGCTCGGGAATAATGGCGTCTTGACCAGTTACGATGCCAAAACCGGCGCCCGGGTTTATCAACAGCGGGTAGGCGGCGGATCCTACGCGGCCGCGCCCATAGCCGCCGGCGGCAGGCTTTATCTAAGCAGCGAGGATGGAAACATCTACGTGGTGAAGGCGGGTCCGCGGTATGAGTTGCTGGGAAAAAATTCGATGGGAGAGATCGCAATGGCGACCCCCGCGCTAGCGGGCGACCTTTTAATTGTACGGGGCCACAAGCACCTCTTCGGGATCGCCGAAGCGTTAAAGTAGCCGCTGCAATTCTTGTCCGGGGAGCCACGGTAAAAGGTACGGACCGTCCGTAATCCGGCACGATGGCCTTCCTATAAACGATTGAATTTTAAGCCCCCAGCCGCCTCCCTTCGATTTGGCACGTAATCTGCCTACAAAGAGTGCATGTGGGGATCTGCAACGAACTCAAACATGGATGACGATCGGGGCGCTCCCCCGAAACTTGCGCGGCTATCCGAAGATAACCGGCGGGCGGTGGAAAGGGTTCAGGACCTTATTAAGGAACTCGAGATCGTCCAGGAGATTGAGCGGCAAATCCTTACGAGGGATCTGACGTCGTGAGCCTTATGGAACCTGGAATCACCCCACCGGCCGGACGGCTGCAAACTCGCGTCCTTGTCGATGAACTCGCCAAGGCGGTTCGAGACTCGCGACTCGAATATGAGCGCTTGCGGGAGAAGCACCTCGCCCAACTAAGCACTGCCGTCACCACCGGTTTGGACACGATGGAGGGGCGGCTTGCAATGAGCCAGGCTAACGCCACCGGCATCGAAGAGCTTCGTGCGTTTACGCGTTATGAAGAGGCGGTGCGCCGGTTCGCCAAGTTGCTTCTCGAATGATTCCCGCTAGGCCAGCGCCTTGCTGATGAGCCGCCCCTTTACATCCGTTAACCGGAAGTCGCGTCCCTGGAAACGGTACGTCATTTTCAGATGGTCTATCCCCAGGAGATGGAGGATCGTCGCATGGATATCGTGAATCACGATCCGCTCGTCGGTGGGCGCGAAACCAAGCTCGTCGCTGCCACCCACCACCGTGCCTCGTTTCAATCCTCCGCCGGCCATAAAGACGGAATTCGAATCGATGTGGTGATTGCGCCCGATTTTCCCTTTCTCCCGCACCTCGCCCATCGGTGTACGCCCGAATTCGCCGCCCCATAAGACCAGCGTCTTATCGAGCAATCCACGCTGTTTGAGGTCGCTGATTAATGCCGCGGTCGGCTTGTCCACTTCCTTGCAAACCGCATCCAGCGGTTTGGTGAGATCATCGTGGTGGTCCCAATCGGCATGGTAGAGCTGTACGAACCGCACGCCGCGCTCCACCAGACGCCGCGCCAGCAGGCAGTTATTGGCATAGGAGGCTTTTCCCGGTTCGGCTCCGTAGAGATCCATGGTGGCTTTGGATTCCTTACTGAAGTCGATCAGGTCCGGCCCGCTGGTCTGCATCCGGTATGCCATTTCATAGGCGCTAATTCGAGTGTTGATCTCCTCATCGCTGGTGTCGTGGTAGCGTATCTTGTTCAGATCCTGAATCGCATCCAGAGTCTGCCGTTGATCGTCGCTTGTAATACCCTTCGGATTGGAGAGGTCGAGAATGGGATCGCCCACGTTCCGGAACGGAATGCCCTGATAGGCGGTTGGCAGGAACCCGCTGCCCCAGAGCAGAGCGCCGCCCCGAGGGCCCCGTGGACCGGATTGCAATACGACGAATCCTGGCAGATCCTTGGAATCGCTCCCGATACCATAGGTGACCCACGAGCCAATGCTCGGGCGGCCGGGACGGATCGATCCCGTGGTCGCAAATAGCTTGGCCGGCCCGTGATTGAAGTTCTCGGTGGATACGCCGTGCAGAACCGTGAGATCATCCGCGATGGCGCCGATATGCGGGAACAGATCGGAGGTCCAGATGCCGCTGTTGCCGTGCTGTTTGAACTGCCGGCGCGTCCCGAGAAGCTTCGGAGTCTCCTTCGAAAAGGAATCCATGAAGGCAAAGCGCTTGCCCTTCAGGAAAGTTTCCGGAGTCGGTTTGCCGTCCCATTTGACCAGCTCCGGCTTATAGTCGAGCAATTCCAGATGGCTGGGTCCGCCGGCCATCGCGCAATAGATGACGTGTTCGATTTTCGCCGGATGATGCCGTACGCCGAACGCTCTTTCCCCGAGTAGGGACAACAGGGCCATCTTGCCGATGCCCGTTCCACAATCGCGAAAAAAGTGGCGGCGCGTCCGTTGGAGCAACAAGCGATCTTCGGGTGTCATAGGCTTTCTACTCGCGGGTCATGAATTCGTCAAGGTTTAGGAGCACGCGCGACACGGCCGTCCAAGCGGTCTTTTCGTCCTTTTTTGCGTCGCGCTGCGCAGCCAGCAGTTTCAGAATACGAGACTCTTCTCCGGCCGCGGGAGGCCGGTTCACGGCCATCAGAAATCCTGCCCGCAGGCGCTGCGCATCGTTCTCCTTGCCCTCTTTCAGAAGACGGCCGGCGAGGGACTGCGCGAACTCGAAGTACGATTCGTCGTTCATCAGCGTCAGAGCCTGCAACGGGGAGTTCGAGCGGATACGCCGCGTGCAGCTGACGGTGGCGTCGGGCGCGTCAAAAAGGACCAGTGCCGGATGCGGCGCGGAGCGCTGGAAGTAGGTATAGACACCACGGCGGTAACGATCGCCGCCCGTGCTCGTGATCCAGTCTCGCTTCACCTGGGTAACCGAGTTCGCGCCCGGCGGCAGCGGCGGATAAACGCTGGGACCACCCAACTTATCCGACAGCAGACCGGAGGCCACCAGGGCGGAATCGCGGACGATTTCCGCGTCCAGCCGCAGCCGCGATTGATTCGCCAGCAACCGGTTATCCGGATCCACCGCCTTGGCGTCCTTGCGCACCTTGGACGATTGCCGGTAAGCCGCCGACATCACGATCGTTTTGTGCAGGGCTTTCTGGCTCCAACCGCGATCCATGAACTCGAGCGCCAGCCAATCCAACAGTTCAGGATGGCTTGGCTTCTCACCCATGACTCCGAAGTCGCTTTCCGTATCGACAAGGCCTTTCCCAAAGTACTTCTGCCAGATACGGTTCACCGTCACGCGTGCCGTCAGCGGATTTTTCTTCGCTACGAGCCATTTCGCCAGATCCAGCCTGTTTGCAACTTCACCGGACTTTTCCAGCGCAGGCAACACCGCTAAAACTCCCGGCTCCACGGTGGCGCCTTTTTGAGTAAAGTCGCCGCCGAGGTGGATGTATGCCTGCCGCGGCTTAGCGAGTTCCCGCATCACCAGGGCGCGAGTGACCTTAGGCATCCGCCGGCGCATATCGGTGATGTTTTTCTCCCGCTCGACGACCGCGGGGTCGCTGATCTGTCCAGTACCGGGAATCGATGCCTTGTAGCGATTCAACTCCGCTTCCAGCAATTCCACCTGCGCTTCCCAGGCGCCCAGGCGCTTCAACTCATCGGGCGTACCCATAGGAAGAAATGGCTTATTGAAATCTTTACGATCAGCTTCCTTATCCACTTCGTCCACATTATTGAGGAAGGCGAACATCTGGTAGAACTCACGCTGGCTGATCGGATCGTATTTATGATCGTGACAGCGGGCGCACCCTAACGTAAGACCGAGAAATGCGCCGCCGGTGGTCATCACACGGTCAGCCACGGCTTCCACGCGATACTGCTCAAAGTCGATGCCGCCCTCATAGTTGCTGGGCGTGTTGCGATGGAAGCCCGTGGCGATGCGCTGTGCGGCGGTCGGATTGGGCAGCAGGTCGCCGGCCATCTGCTCAATTACAAACTGGTCAAAGGGCTGGTCCTTGTTAAGGGATTGTATGACCCAGTCGCGGTACATCCACATCTCGCGGGGCGCGTCAATCGTATAACCATCGGTGTCCGCGTAGCGCGCCAGATCGAGCCAGACCCGTCCCCATCGCTCGCCGTAATGCGGCGAGGAAAGAAGGCGGTCCACCGCCTGCTCATAGGCCGCGGGCCGGGCATCATTGACGAAGTCTTCCAGCTCTTTCGCAGTGGGCGGAAGCCCGATCAGATCCAGGCTGACACGCCGCAACAGAGTGGCCTTTTCCGCTTCAGGAGACGGCTTCAGCTTGGCTTTGTCGAGCCGTTCGAGAATATAGTAGTCGATTTCATTCTTCGCCCAGGAGGCATCCTGAACCTTCGGGACGGCAGACCGTTTGGGCGGCTGAAACGCCCAGTGATCCGCCCCGCGGCGCTTGGATTTCGTGAGCTCCGCCGGCATGGGGAGTCCGTCTTTCACCCACTGTTCCAGGATCTCGATCTGATCGTCTTTGAGCTTACGGCCGGGAGGCATCTTCACCGCTCCGGTTTGCTTCACGGCTTCAATGAGCAGGCTCGCCGCCGGATCGCCCGTCTTCACCGCGGGCCCGCGATTCCCACCGCGCTGGATCGATTCCTTTGTCTCTAACGAGAGCCCGCTATTGATGCTCTTTTCCGAATGGCAAGCCAGGCAATTGGCTTTGAGCAGCGGTTGCACCTTGGTTTCGAAGAAGGAACCGCCCGATGGAGGCTGCGCCAGCAGCAGGGCCGGGAACGCGAGAAACGGTATGCTTCGCAGCATGGTTGTACTCAAATTATAACAGGCCTGCTTCCATAAGAGCGGAACTGAGTTCCGGATCGTGAGGACTACCGCGGCTGCTCAAAAAGTCAACCGCAGACCAAACTGAACGACGCGCGCAGGCGGCCAAGCGATCCACCGAATTCGTTCCGGTTAAACGGCGGATTGGTAGCGGCGAAGAAGTTGCGTGCCGCGAACTCACGGTTCCGGTTGTACTCATAGAGGGAACCATGAAAACTATTGGTGCCGCTCTTTGTGATTACCTTGATCTGCGCCCCGCCCCGGCCATGCTCGGCGCTGCTGTTGGCGTTGATTACTTCGAACTCGGCCACCGTGTCGAGCGATGGAAAAGCACCCTCCAGCCGGCCCGAGATGACGTCGTTGTTCGTGGTTCCATCCACTGTAAAATTGTTGAACTGGTTGCGCGGACCACCACCGATCGACGTATTGGTCCCCGAGCCTTGAACTCCCGGGGCGAGCGCGAGCAGCGAAAAGAGACTGCGGCCATTCAGAGGCACTCCTAGAATCTGCCGCGTTTCCACAACCGCGCCAACGGAGGATGTCTCGGATTGGACGACCGGCGGCAGGGCGGTGACGTCGACGGAACTCGTCACCTCGCCTAGTTTCAGTTGAAAATCCGCGCGCACGGTTTGACCGACCTGCAAGAGCAGCCCGCTTCGGCGCTCGGCGCTGAATCCGGTCATCTGCACGATGAGGACGTAGCGTCCGACCGGGAGAGACGGAAGCGCGTAATAACCGGTCTCGTTCGTCTGGGTGGATGACTCCACTTGCGTTGCCTCGTGGGTCGCGGTTACCTGTGCCGACGCGAGCACGGATCCGGAAGGGTCTGTGACGCGACCGAGCACCGTTGCACCCTGAGCGCGCAGGCGCGGCGCCAAAGGTCCGCCAACCAGCATTAGGAAAACAGGCTTACGACGGGGCAAAGGATCGATTTCCTCATAAGCCACCTCTGACAAACAATAGTCGATCTTCGGTCAAACGGTCAAGGAAAATGCCACGCCGGGGTCGAAGGCCTTGTTAAAATTGTCCGCTGGCGATCTGTTGGATTTCTGCGGCTGTCAGCGCGCGCCGAAACACGGCTACATCATCCAGAAGTCCCACGTAGTTGACTCCCAGGCGGATGGCTCCTTTGGACATATCCCAGGAAAAGGCTTCCGGAATTGCCGGGGTTGTGCCTTGCGGCTTGCCGTCGAGGTAAAGTACGGCGCTGCCTTTGGGACTACCGAGCGCGGTGAAGGTCACGGCGACGTGGGTCCACTTGCCGCGCGCAAAGGGCGTTTTTGTCACTCGCACCAGCCGCTTCTCAAAGGCTGGATTCTTGTCCGGGGGGACATCCTGCGGATTCCAGGCTTTCAATGAGCCGAAGACGCCGAGCCGGAAGTGCCGCGGCTTATCGTCCTTCGTGAAGTCCACCCAAATGGCGGAGTCGTTGTAGGCCTTGTCGGTAATCTGGATCGGGTCGCAGAAGCCGGGTTCAAGATCCTGTTCCGGATCAAGACTGAGCCAAAACGACGCGGTCCCGTTCCAGTTGGCGGGATCGAAGTCGATATTCTTTTCGGCCTTGTAAAAGACCGCCCGGGTGTTCTTCTTTTTAAACAGGAGCGCGTCCCCTTTGCGACCTTTACCTTTTGCCAGCTCGAAATCCGTCCCGGCTAAACCCGGCTGCGCTCCAGCCTGTTCTTTATAGGACGGTGCAGCGTACAGCCGCTTGTCTCCACGCGCGACTGTAGCATCGGTACCGCCGTCAAAGGTAGCCCGGAACGTGAGGTCTTTCTTCAAGTCGGCTCCCCAGCAGGAAGCGCTCGCGATCAGCAGCAGGAAGGTACGCATAACCTCATACTGGTACCACATTTTCTATCTCGCAGAACTACCTCGTTTTCCGGGCCGCTTCAATTTTGCGTTCAATCTTCGCGATCGCGGATTCGGTGGACTCCTTCACCTTGCTCCAGGCGTCGGCGGTCTTGTCGTCTAATTTCGACATGCGGGACCGGAGATCCTTAAGGTCTTCCTCAAACTTCTCCGCCTGGTCTTTCATCGCACGTCTGGCTCTTTCCGATGCGGGCTTTGCCTCCGCCCGCAAGGCCTTGATCCTGTTCTCCAGTTCGTCCATGCGGGCGTCGAGCGCCCGTTTGGCGGATGCGCGAGCCTCGCGCTCTTCGCGCCGGGCCTTCTCGGCGTTCGATTCCGCGCTGCTCCGGGCCTCGGACCCGGCGGGGGTGCCGGGCGAAGTGCAGCCGATTGTGAATACGATCGCCAGCGGGACGATCGCCACTTTAGAAAACTTCCATCGCAACATCTGAGAACTCCTTCGATGGTGATCCAGCTACGGACACGATAGCAACTGGGGGGCCACACTCCGAACCGAGGGCAAAGAGTGTAACCTACGATTATGAGGATCCATGTCCTGCTGGCGCTACCTCTGATGGGAAGAATGCTGTATGGCGCCGAGTACTCGAAGGAGGACCGCGAACAGCTGCTCACCCTGCTGGAAGAATCCAAGCGCCAGGTAGCGGTCGCGCTCGAAGGAATATCCCACGAGCAATCGAAATGGACGCCGGATTCCAACAGGTGGACCATCCTGCAGGTGGCGGAGCATCTTTCCCTGGCGGAGGATTTTCTCTTTACCGGCTTGATGAAAGCTTTAGAAACCGCCAAGCCTCTCCCACCGGATCAGCCTCTCCCCGACCCCCGGGAGATAGACCAACTGGTGCTGCAGCGCATTCCCGACCGCACCCAGAAGGCAAAATCGCCCGAGGCTACCGTTCCGAAGGGCGCCCCTCAAGATCGCGACGAGGCGTTCCGGGCGTTCACGGAAAAACGGGAAAAGACAATGAAGTTCGTGACGGACACGAAACTAAACCTGCGCCGGTACCAGTTGGATTCCCCAGTAGGGAAACTGGATGCGCACCAATGGCTGATGATGATTGCGGCGCATACGCAGCGGCACATCAAACAGATTTCCGAGGTGACGCAGCACGAGTTATATCCGAAAACACAATAAGCTTATGCAACATTTCATCACCGCTTTGTTCGGCTGCAGCCTGATTTTTCAGCTGCCGGCTCTTTCTCTGATGGCGGCTCCGCAGGCTTCGCAATCCGTGCATCGCACTCTCACGGCGCCGGCGGGGACCATCCTTCGGGTGCGGGTAAATTCGACGCTCTCTACCAAGGCCAACAAGGCCGGCCAACGGTTCAGCGGGACATTGGCCGAGCCGTTGATGGCGAGTGGCGTGGCGATCGCGCCGAGAGGCGCCACCGTACATGGGTTGATTGCGGAATCGAATTCCGGGGGACGCGTCAAAGGGCGCGCCCGGCTAAGCGTGCGGGTAACCGGCATCGAGGCCAATGGCAGAAATCTGCCGGTGAGTACCAGCGTATTTGTGGCGGTCGCTCGCGGGACCAAAACGAAGGATGCGACGAAGGTCGGCATCGGAAGCGGGGCCGGCGCGGTGATCGGCGCTATTGCCGGGGGCGGTACGGGAGCCGCGATTGGCGCGGCCGCGGGAGCCGGCGCCGGTACTGGGGTAGTGCTGGCTACCAAGGGCGACGCGGCTGTGATTCCTAGCGAGGCCATCGTCAGCGTGCGTCTGAGAAACGCGTTGACGGTTACGCGCTAGCGCAATCTGCTGCTCCGTTTACGAATTGGGCCTTTCGCCCGGCACCGCCGATTAGCAGCGAAAGCCACACGAACATTTCGTGGCAGAAGTGCAGAGAGCTTGATTGAGGCGTTTCCATGACGCGCCCGGAAACAACGGCTGGTTTTGCTCTCCCCGTTATACTGGAATTTATGCTTAGCGATGGTTCTACTGAGGCCGCTCCGCCGTCAAATTTCATCCGCGATATTATCCTGGAAGACAATCGGAATGGCAAGTTTGCCGGAAAGGTCCATACACGATTTCCCCCGGAGCCAAACGGTTATCTGCATATTGGCCACGCCAAGTCCATCTGTCTGAACTTCGGCCTGGCAATAGAATTCGGCGGTAAGTGCAACCTGCGCTTCGACGATACCAATCCCTCCAAGGAAGAAACGGAGTATGTCGATTCGATCATTGAAGACGTTCGCTGGCTGGGATTCGATTGGGAAGACCGGTTATTTTATGCATCGGATTACTTTCCCCAGTTATTTGAGTGGGCGGTCCAGCTGATCCGCCAGGGCGATGCGTACGTTTGCGACTTGACGGCGGAACAAATCCGCGAATACCGCGGCACACCGAGTGAGCCAGGCAAGGAAAGTCCCTACAGAAACCGTTCGGTGGAAGAGAACCTGGACCTGTTCGAGCGGATGCGCGCGGGCGAATTCCCCGACGGCTCGCGCACGCTGCGATCGAAGATCGACATGGCGTCGCCGAATTTCAATATGCGGGATCCGGTAATGTATCGTATCCTGCACGCCGGGCATCACCGCACGGGTGACGCGTGGTGTATCTATCCGATGTACGATTTCACGCATGGGGAAAGCGATTCCATCGAGGGGATCACGCATTCCATCTGTACGTTGGAATTTGAAGATCACCGGCCGCTCTACGACTGGTATGTGGAAAAGCTGGGCATCCATCATCCGCAGCAAATCGAGTTTGACCGGCTCAACCTGACCAACACTATATTGAGCAAGCGCAAACTGCTGACCCTGGTCCAGAACGGCTATGTTTCCGGATGGGACGATCCGCGGATGCCCACGCTCTCCGGGTTACGCCGCCGCGGTTACAGCCCGGAAGCGTTGCGCCTGTTCTGCAGCCGCATCGGCGTGTCGAAAACCAATGGTATTATCGAATTCTCGTTACTCGAACATTGCCTGCGGGAGGTTCTGAATCAACGGGTGGCCCGGATCATGGCTGTGCTCGATCCGGTGCGCGTGGTGATCGAGAATTATCCCGCCGATCTCGTCGAGCAGATGGATGCCGTGAACAACCCCGAGGATCCCTCCATGGGGAACCGCACCGTGCCGTTCTCGAAGGTGCTTTATATCGAGAGGGATGATTTTCGCGAGGATCCTCCCAAACAATATTACCGCTTGTCCCCTGGTCGTGAAGTGCGCTTGCGCTATGGCTACTTCGTCACCTGCACCAGGGTTGTGAAAGACGGAAAAACGGGCGAGGTGACCGAGATTCATTGCACGTACGATCCGGCGACAAAGGGCGGAAACGCAACGGACGGGCGCAGAGTTAAATCGACCATTCACTGGGTATCGGCGGCGCACGCCGTGGATTCAGAGGTCCGCCTCTATAACAACCTGTTTCTGGAGAATGCCGGTGAGGATGGCGCGGAGCAGGATTTTACCGCATCGCTGAACCCGCATTCACTGGAGATTTGCACCGCAAAAGTAGAGCCCGGCGTAAGCGGCGCCGCGCCGGGAACACGCTATCAGTTCGAGCGGGTGGGCTACTTCTGCATAGACAAAGATTCTACGCCCGAGCGGCCCGTCTTCAACCGCACCGTGCCGTTGCGGGACACCTGGGCCAAGATCGAAAAAGGACAGAAGCCAAAGGCTTAGACGTGTCTTGAAACCACTTCCGCGGTTTCCTTCAATCGTTTTACGGCCTGGTCCCGCCCCAGCGCGAAGATCGACTCAAACAGGGGCGGAGTTACTTTCTTGCCGGTAACGGCGATGCGGACCACCGTAAACACCGATCCGCTTGGTGAGCCGGACTGCTCCGCTACCTGGCGCAAAGCGGACTCAATCCCGGCCACGTCAAAATTGGTAAGCCCCTCCAATGCAGCCGCGGCCGCGGTGCAGATCTCACGGGCTTTCGGCGCGTCCATTCCTTTTTTGAGCATGGCGTTGAGATCGCGATCGATGCTGTCTTTGAACAGGAAATCGATTAATGGAATCGCGTCCGGCAGCAGTTCCAGCCGGGGCTGGATATGCGGGACGATGCGCTCCAGCTTTTCGCCGTCCATCGGCAGACCTGCCGCAACCAGGAACGGCCACAAGCGGGCCGTGAGTTCCGCCGCCGTCAGATTCCGGATGTAGATCCCATTCATCCATTTCAGCTTGTCGTAGGAGAATACGCCGCCCGCCGTGTTCACGCGCTCCAAGGAGAACCGGCGGGTAAGTTCCTCCAAGGTGAAGATCTCCTGCTCCTCGCCTTCTCCCGGCGACCAGCCGATTAACGCCATGAAATTCACAATCGCCTCGGGCAGATAGCCCGCCTCCCGAAAGGCGCCGAGGAACGTGGCTCCGTGCCGTTTCGAGAGTTTTTTTCCATCCGTTCCCAGCACCGGCGGCAGATGTCCAAACACCGGCGCAACCCATCCTAGAGCTTCGAACAGCAGTAGATGAAGCGGCGCCGTGGAGAGCCATTCATCCGCTCGAAGCACGTGCGAGATTTTCATGTCGTGGTCATCGACAACGGTCGCTAAGTGGTACGTGGGGAAACCATCGCTCTTCAGCAGCACCGGATCGCGCAGGATAATTTTCTCCCACCGCACTTCCCCTTTCACCGCATCGGGAAGCACGATTTCGCGATCCTCCGGGATCTTGAAGCGAACCACGTGGGGAACGCTGGCCGAAACGTTGCGATCGCGGCAATACCCGGAATAGCCCACTGCCTCTTTCCCCAGGGTTTGCTCGTCGCGCTCCTGCTGCAGCCTTTCCGGAGTGCAGTCGCAACGGTACGCGTAGCCGCTGCGAATCAGTTCTTCGGCTATCTCTCCATAACGCGCCACCCGCAGGCTCTGGACGTAAGGCTGGAACGGGCCGCCAATACCCAGTCCGGTTTCAGGAGACTCATCGGCTTGCGCGATTTCTTCTGCCGATGGCCCTTCATCGAAGTGCAGCCCGACCCACCGTAAATCCTCGATTAAGCTCCGGATTGCACCCGGCACCAGCCTTTCCCGATCGGTGTCATCGATTCTCAATACCGCCCGGCCCCCATGGCGATGCGCGAACAGAATTTCGAAGAGGGCCGTGCGGACGCCTCCTATATGCAGCAACCCAGTAGGACTTGGGGCAAAGCGCGTACGTACGTCGTTCATTCAACCTCTGTCTTTCATTATTCCAGTGTTTCGCCGGCGAGCCGTCGCATTCCCACGCCACGAGCTTTTTGCCTCGCTCGCGATCCCCGGCATCGCCCTGCCAAGGTGCTCGTGCTGATTGCGATCCGCCCCGTATCCGCCACCCCATATCGACGGGCTCGCCCCGCAAGGCGTCGTGTTTCACAATGCCACTTTTTAAGCGGCGGATAGTAAAGCCCTCGCGAATCGTGTCAGGGTGGCGCGGGTTCCATGGATCGTCCCGCCGGCCTCGTACCCAGGCACATGGAAGGCGTCAGTCTTGCACGATTCTTCGCGGGCGCGCTTCCATTTTCTTAACCCTCCGCGGGCATTCGGAAGACGGCCACCTCCCCCGAGATCACCCTTCTCCTAAACGCCCGCAGAGGACTCATCTTTTTTAACAGGCATCACCACGCTGGGTCCATCTCCGTCAGCACGTTTTCCACTGCTTTCCACAACTTCCTTTTGCTGTACCATCAAAGGTTTAGCACCCGCGTACTGTGGGTAAGCTGTGTATAAAACATCATCGGAAGGATTTGTATCGCTTATATGGTTCTCCGTGGCATTGACGCCTTCACCAACCAGCCTGTCGAGGTCCGGTTCGACAGCACCATTACCGGAGTCGATCCGCTGATCGATACCCCCGCCGGCAGTCTCCCGCTGCTCGCGCCCGGTTGGATCGATCTTCAGGTAAACGGGTTCGCGGGCGCGGATTACTGCGATCCTCATTGTCCCCTCGAAGAAATCGACCGCTCGCTCGACGTGCAGTTCTCCACCGGCGTAACTCGCCTGTTGGCAACTGTGATAACGGGCGGAGAGAAAGAAATTGTGGGATCGATGCGGAACTTGGCCAATGCCAAAGAGCAGTTGCGCCATGGGCCCGCGATAGAAGGGTTTCACGTCGAAGGTCCGCATATCTCGGGGGAAGAGGGGCCCCGCGGCGCCCATCCCCAACGCCATGTACGTCCACCCGATGTGAACGAGTTTTACCGGTGGCAGGAGGCGGCACGCGGCTACATCCGCCTGGTTACCGTTTCCCCCGAATGGCCGGAGGCGCCGCACTATATCGAAACGCTGGTACGCGAGGGCGTGGTGATGAGCATTGGCCACACCAAGGCGAACTCTGCCCAAATTGACGATGCGGTTCGGGCAGGCGCCACCAAGTCCACTCATCTCGGCAATGGGGCCCATGGCATGCTCCCGCGCCACCCCAATTACATCTGGGATCAACTCGCCGACGACCGTCTGGCGGCGGGTTTCATCGCGGATGGTTTCCACTTGTCCGCCTCGTTTCTCAAGTCCGCGATCCGTGCCAAGGGTCTCGAGCGGTCGATCCTGGTTACCGATGCTGTGGGCCCGGCGGAATGCCAGCCCGGCTTTTACCGGTTGGGAGAAGTGGATGTCGAGCTTCTGGCGGAGGGCCGCGTCGTGATGAAGGGCGGAACGCGGTTGGCTGGTTCCGCATTGCGGATGGATGTGGCGATCGGGAACACGGTTCGAATGGCAGAGGTGTCCTTAGCGCAAGCCCTGACGATGGCTTCGAGAAATCCCGCCCGGGTCGCGAGAATGCCGAACCGGCAGCGCGGCTTGGAACCCGGGGAACGCGGGGATTTAGTGGAGTTTCAATTCGACGAACGGGCCAGCAAAATTTGCGTCCTGCGCACGTGGCTCTCAGGCGAGCAGGTTTTTGCAGCGGCCACTTAGTACTACTGTGTTATAAAGTACAGATTAAGAAGACCTATTTAAGTTGTCCGGTACTCCCACACGACATATGGCGGGAGCAAGCTAATCTGAAGGGAGATGAGCGGTCCCGGTTCCGGCAGAACACAGTCTCAAGATG